>BTQE01000038.1:0-25558 GCA_036985715.1 Rhodothermia bacterium | reverse complement strand
AAATGAAACTGAGATAGCGCAACTACTGAACTCGGCCTCGCGCTTTTCAAGAAGCTGACCTATGTACGATTCATCGAACTCCGGACCCCACCCAGCGTGTTGCATGGGCTGGCGCCTCAATCCGCCATTGAGGGTCAGCTCGGCGCATAGTGCCGCACCCAGTGCGCCCCCTGCATCGCCCGCACCGGGTTGAACATAAACGCGCCTGAAGGAGCTATGTTCGTATACTTTTCCATTCGCTACGGAGTTCATCGCGCACCCGCCAGATAGACAGAGATTCTCCACGCCGCTCGTTTCGTACAAATTCCTCAGTATGTGGAAAAAAACCGATTCGAACTGGCGTTGCACGCTACAAGCGATATCCTTGTGTCGTCGCGTTAGTTCGGTACCGACGGCACGAGACGGACCGAGTGTCGACTCCAGCTCCGGGCTATACAACGGCTCGAATGCAGGTGCCCCGTCCTCCCACTGAAAACTGATTTTCTCTCTGTGATGACGAAAGTATTTCAACCCCAGCAGGAACTTTCCGTTCGCACCGGGCTTAATCAGCTGCTCCATTTCGGTCATGAAGGAAGCGCTGCCGTAGGGCCCTAACCCCATGACCTTGTACTCATCGCCGTAGTCCAGGAAGCCCAGATATTGGGTCAGTGCCTGGTAAAAGATACCCAGAGAGTGAGGAAACAAGACCTCGGCCTGCAGACTCAAATTCAGACCTTCACCAACTCCCCATGCGGCACTGCAGAAGTCCCCGAATCCATCGATTGAAAGCACGGCCGCACGCGCAAATGGCGAGAAATAGTAGCTCGATGCCATGTGCGAACGATGATGTTCGATACGCTGGATGCTTGTTCCCCGACTGAGGGGCTCGAGTTGACTTTCGAAATGGCCATGCAAATCCAGACGTTCCCGCCGATGGCGTAGTCTTTCGAGAACATTCCCAACTGACGGGCGGTGTTTCAGAGTATAGAGAAGTCTGTCCTTTCGCCTCGCGCTCGGGTCTGTATTGATGGCGACGATATCCAGATCACCAATTCTCGCACCGACCGACTTCAGGCAATAGGAAATCGCCTCTGCGGGGAACCCTCCTGAGTGCTTTATACGGGAAAACCGCTCTTCTTCAGCAGCGGCGACCAAGCGTCCATCCTTCAATATGCAAGCGGACGCATCTCCGTGAAACGCGTTCAGACCTAGTGTCAACATACAGCCGCCTTTGACTAACGACGGATCCCGGCGAGCAAATGAAACGACAAAATGCTCTCGGCCAGCATTCGTTGCATGCTGTAGTACACTCCAGGGATGCCGTCCAAAAGCGTCCGTTTGACGAGAAGACTCCAGATAAGTGCGGCAAATGGCGCCGGCACAATAAACTTTCGCAGACGATTGGGCCAACTCAGATCGCCCCACGTGGATTCCTTGATGAGTCTTGCTTCGAGTCGCATATATTCATTCTGCGACCTGACCCAATGAGAGAATGATTTGCGATCATCGTGCAATATATGACCTTTCAGCGAACGAATCGTACCTTCGATAACAAGACGTTGCGTGTGACCTTGCTGAACGTACCGAGCGCGTCCCCGTCGAAAAAGCGACACCAGCGGAGGATAGAGAGAAGCTCTCAGCGGCTGGCCGAGAACGCAGTATGTGAATGCGACTCTAAACCCCGACTCATCCTCTGCAGGCGTTAATGTAACTAATTCACGTCGCAGTTCCCTTGTAAGTACGTGATCGGCATCGAGCGCCAATATCCATTCCGATCGAATTCCGGTCTCTTCCAGCGCAAAATTCCACTGAATCGCGTGACAGTCAAACTCTCGCTCGTAGAGTCGCGTGTTCGGATACCCATTGACGATACTTTGAGTGCCATCTTGACTGCCGCTGTCGACAACCACGACGTGCTGTGCCCATGTGAGCTGGCCCAATACCCGCGAAATGTTCGCAGCTTCGTTGTGGGTAAGAATTATCGGTGTGATGCGACTAAGCAAAAGATTGTCTTCGATGTTCTTCAACGACTTCGTGGTAGGCGGATTCCATTGCCACGGTGATTTTCGTCCATGAGAACTCGTCCTCTACGATCGCTTTCCCTTTTTGCCCCATCGTCAAGGCCATCTCAGGGTCTTCCAGCACCCTGCGAATTGCTGTTGCTAAGCTGGCAGACTCACCCGCGGTCACGACACCAGCGCCGGAACTGCTGACCGTGTGGGCTAAGCCTACTTCGGGAGTCACTATGACTGGACATTCCATCGCCATTGCTTCCAGCACGGTGTTGGCGAAGTTCTCCGAATAGGACGGCAGCACGAAAGCGCTGGCCCGCCGGAACAAACGCCACTTTTCCTCACCCGCCACTGGGCCGACGAAGCTTACGCGCCCCCTTACTCCTAGTCGCTCGGAGAGTGACCTGAGTTTCTGGATGTAGCCGCTTTCATCATTTCCCGCGACTATCAAACGTGTGCCGTCCAGATCAACCAACGCGGAAAGGAGACGTTCGATCCCCTTCTTCCAGTCAATTCGCCCCAGAAACAACAGCGTATTCGGTTCTCTCTTCGTGTCGAAATCAGAGGACGGAAATTTGATGCCGTTTGGGATTTCACGAATCGGCGGCAACGCGAACCTGAATTTGCGAATTTCGTCCGCCTCCAAAGCACTGGTCACGTGCACTGCCGACGCTTGCTCGACTGTACGTCGTTCGAATAGTGCGATCCATGCATTCTTTACAATCGAGTTCCTTCTTCGGACCATCTCCTTTATTAACATCCCCCGCGGGGCGACGATATACGGGATTCGATTCTTGAATGCGCACCTAGCCGCTTTGAGTGTCGGGTACAAAAATGCCGAATGCAAATGCAAAAGATCATATTCTTTCACTCGACTGTCCAATGCCGCCGCCAATCTCGGACTGTAGTAAAGGCGTCGCGGTCGACTCACGGGAAAGTATTGTACTCCCACGCCGTCTATGTAAGTCACCTCGCTACCCGCTGGCCCTATCGAATTATCACCATCGACATTGGTAGTAAAAACATCAACCTCATGACCTCGTGTCGTGAGATTTTTGCACAAATCGTGAACGGCATGGATTGGACCCCCATAGCGTACAGCGGGGAAATACGTCGGAATAATATGCGCGATCTTCAAACGACAGGCTCTACGCGCTGTTTGATATCGACATTTTCGTCACGACTGAATCGATCCACTCAATAAACTCCCGCGAATAGAAACTCCAAGTGCGGGTGCGGGCGCGAATTTTTGCCTTATCACCCATGTGTCTCAGCAACTCAGGAGACGTCAGGAGAAGTTCCAGCGATCGGGCCAATGCTTCATCGTCCCCATAGTCCACGAGCAGACCTTCCTCATGATCCGTAACCATCTCCTCGGCGCCACTGTTACAGCTGGCGAGTACGGGCGTTCCCACACTCAGAGCTTCCGGAATCACGATAGCCATGCCCTCCGACATGGAATTCAAAACGAGCATCTTCGCCGTCGCGTATTGCCGGATGAGGTCTTTGCGCGGCAATGAGGGCACGTGCTCATATATCCCTTTGAATTGTTTGAGATAGGCCCTCGGAAGCCGCATATCGCCGACCAGTCTCAGAGTGTGGGTCCGATATGCTCCCATTTGCTTCCAGACCTTCAGCAACCGATGTACACCTTTGCGAACACTGATCTGCCCCACTCCTAATACGACGTTCGTGCGCTTCTCGGACGACTCCCTCAGCCATCCTCGATCACAGGCGAACGGGAGCACCTGGATACTCTTGCCACCGTATCCGCCGGCAACCAGGGAACGTCTCACGAACTGCGACGGGCACAATATGTGATTGGCGAAGCTCAACTCTCGTTCCTTGTTGGATATTCTGTCGACAGCGTAGTCGTCCGCAATGGAGATGGAGCGCTCCAGTTCAGGAAAACACTCCACCTCTTTTTTCATCAAATCTTGCGTGAATTCGAAGTGCGCGGTCGGCAAATCATAGATTCGTATGATACCGTAGTCTCTGGCCTGCTCGAAAGTATGACGAGCGGCGTCTTCGCGACACAACACGGCATCCAACCCGTCGTTCACTTGTCGACTGGCGGCATAGTCGACTCTTTTGAAGCGCTCGTCCATGGACTCCGTCCGCGACTTGCCCGCCAGCAACCGCAGGCGCTGGTGGACATCGGACGTGTATATTGCACGAAGCTCGTCGCCTCGGATCTGTACTTCTCGCCGTCCCAGCCATCGATTTAGAAGCCAACCTTTCGAATCCTTACCGTTGGTCGCCGCGGACGTATAGAGATGATCCAGCCACCCATGGTTCGACAGGGAGACAGCCTGCGTGCAGACGTCTACCGGTAGCGACGGAGAAACGTGCAATATTCGCATAGCGCAATATCGTTCCGGGCCGGCAGTCGATGGAATGGCGACCGAAGCGCGGGAGAGAGCTCTCGCCCTCCGCGGCAAACTTACCGCGAGGCGCCCACTTTCTTCCCGTTCGAGGCCCAGGCGAGCGCAATGGCGGCAATCGGCCAAACGAAGCCCGCCGCCACATGATTGAAAGCCGTATTGCTCACGAAGAACAAGCTCAGGGCGGCAATTGAAAGCAGCAATGCATCCCGGACCGGTGAGTTCACCATTCCCCGCCAGGCGTGAAACAATACGAGCAACAGGCCGATTCGAATGACCAAGACTCCGAGAACACCAGGAACACCAACTTCGGCCACCAATCTGGCGAGCTCGGCTTCGTAGCTGACAAGCACACGGCGGCCTGTCTCTACGGCGCGACCGCCTATTTGATTCACTCCGAATCCATTGCCGAGCGGCACCGTGTCAATGGCGTCTGATAGCTGCGTTGCCCAACTACCAAAGCGATCCAGCACCGAGTCCGAGCGTGACTGACGGATGAATACGCCGCTCACAAGTGTCACTTTCAGTTCCACCTGACTCGTCGGGCGATCGACGCTCAAGTATCCGTAGCCCAACATGCCGACGACTATTAGAATCAACAGTTGCCGATCGCGTCCGACAAAAAGCAGACGTACGGCAACCAATGCAAGGCCCATGAAAACTGCGCTTCGTGACAAAGCTGCGAAACCGGAGGTGAAGCCCGCGACCACGGCGAACAATCCGAGAGACTGATCGCGAGCTTTGGCGCTGAGGGCACGCAAACTCATTCCTGACCAGACACCGAGCACAGTCATCGCCGTCATTCCGCTGATAAACGAAAAGGTACCGGTTGCCCGCACTCGGCCGAGGTCCGTAATAACAGCGGTCCAGCCCGAATCGCCGACATACTTGTTCAAGACATGGGTTACCGGCAATTCGAACTGAATCAACCCCAGCACAGCCGGAAACAGCGACATCACGGCAATCCATTGGAGCACCTGCCTCAGGTTGGCCATCCGTATTATTGGCGTTGCCAAGTACGCCAACACGGGACCAGCGGCCACCATGACGACAGTCAAGAATCCGCCCGCTACGCTGAATCCGGAGAACGCTGACAACAGAGCACCAGAAAGCAACATCACCAAACCTGCCAGAAGATATCTCCGCCATTCGTACAAACTTCTGGACAGAGGCGCCGATGCCGGCACCGCGAGATAAATCAGCCAGAACGCAATGAATTTCGACAGGTAGGCAATGTAGGAGACCTCGGGGATCTCGGTCGGAAGCAGCCACTTGCGCGCCGCGCCTTCGAATATTCCGGAAAAAAATACTGCAATGAGCAGCGTGGTAGTCAGACGAGACCAACGTTGGTGCGGCAATGCCTCGAAATGATATATCGTGCGTACGTTTGCAGGGCGGACGGACATATATTAAAGCTTCGTGCAGCGAATAATCGGGCGTCGAAAGTCGTCAGAGTAGTCAATGATCCTTATATCCCGAAACAACTCCCGCGAGCGCAGAAGCTCAATAAGCTCATTGGCAGAAACCCTGGACTCACCATCCTCGTATTCTATGTAAAGTACTCTCCTCGTTATTCGCGCGATATCCTCGATGAAACGCTTCGCCTCCTCCATTGGATCATGCTCATAGTCGCCGACCGGATACCCGATAAAAAAGTGATGCAATATACTGAGAAGAAAAGTCACGTCAAAATGTCGCGTCTGATGTCTTACCCACTCACGTGCATCGTCCTCGACGAATTCACACTGTAATCCGTAGCGACGATCCAGCATTCTTGCCGTTCGTATGGAGTTCGACAAACTAAAACGCTGACATCGATTGTGCTGGCTGTTATCGATGCCCACCGCTCGCATTTCGAGAGAAGCAAAGAAATGACAAAAGAATCCCACATTACATCCTATATCCAGCAGTGTGCATCCTTTCAATTCACCGATAATCGATCGCATGTCATCTCGCAAAATCCTTGCCCTGCCCACGCAAAGCCGTTCCGACTCCATTCTCACATGGGTCAAATCGTCACATTGACCATTGACGGACGATGATAGTTTCCTGATCGCATGACCATCCTTAAACAACGGCTGATAGTTTATGCCCCCCGCCAGAAGGCCACGAATTCGCTGCACGTTATTGCGTGCTGCAAATTTCACGGCCTTTTCCATTTCATTGAAATACGGAAACGCCAAGAGTGCCCTCTGCACTAGGCCGAAATACAACGGTTTCGAAAACCCGACGATGCAAGTGAACGGAATCAGCGTTCTGTATTTCACAATATATGCGATAATCCGATGATTACCGTCAAAGACTTTAAGCCGCCTATTGACGGTGAAATTCGATGCGCAGAGAATTACGCGATCCAATTCACGGACTTCGATGGACTCAGAGAATCGCATGACTTTGTCGCGATGCATCTTTCTTTCTGCGCTCAGATTGGACCATGATTGAATATTGTCCGCTGCGACGCAGGGTTTGTAGGTCCCTCTCGAAAAGAATTTTGAGAAATTGTTGCTGCTTTCCTGGCCTAACCGCACGAACTCAAGCTGACGGGAAGTCAGCGATGCCCGATACCAGTATCTGGCCCTGATATATTCCAATCGGTCGATTGACTGGCAGATTTTTCGGCAGACCAGCTTCTCCTCAAACGTGTTGTTGTCAACGACCTTATTCAGTCTCCGCAGAATGCCGGCAGGCAGACTCTCCGTGCTCGACTGCAAGAACGAGAAGATCACCTCGTCCTCGGAGATTGGAACTAAACGTTGACCGGCAGGCGCCGGGCTATCGGCCGACATTTCCACTATTCTTGATGTAGGAGATGATTCTTTCGCTTGCCATGCCTGCGAGCTCCGCCCACTGGGGGAACGGCGCCAGGTTCTTTACCACGGAGAACTCGGAGCGCGCGTTCTTCATCCAGAGTTCGAGATCTGCAGTCACGAATGCGGCAGCGACGCCGCTTTTTCTTAGGTAGTCGCGTGGTGTAGGAACGAGGCCGATGTCGCAACATCTCAATATCTTGGCGATCTCCGGTCCGGAAGCCGGTCCATATACGGTCAAATGTCCGCGCAGATGCTTTCCGCCCACCTTTAGCAGGTTCTTCGGCGGCTGCTTCGCTTCTCCACCGATCGCGAGCACGTGGTCGATCCGGCCATCGCGCAACGAAGAGATCAGTTCGTCTCTGAACAGCTCCAATGTCCGCAATTGCGTCGCCCAGAGGCCGAACATTACCGCAATTCGTGCGTTCGCCGGCAGACCCAGCTGCCCGCGAAAGGCGACTCGCTCGGATTCCCGCACTTGGACGTTCGGAATATTAGATGCAATGGGCAACAGAGAGATAGAAGTTCGGGTAACTTCATATTCATCGATACAACGGTTGAGATTTACATCCACCGTTGCAAAAACGATATCCGCTGCTCGCACGACGCGACGCGACGCGACAATCTGCAATCGTTGAATCAAGGGCGCACGCCATCCCAATCGGGTTCGATTCGCATGCGTCTCATGCACACAGACAACTATTGTTGGCGCGGCTGGGCGTTTTCGGACCTCCTCCAAGGCGCGTGCAAGGCCAAAAGGAATTCCTTTTCTCGAAAAACCGTATCCTGAGTACTGAATCCACAGTACTTCAGTGCCGAGGCGCCGGATTGCCTGCCTCAGACCTTTTGCGCTGCCGTCCCACAAGTGCAAGCCGGGCCCATCGGGTCCATCCTCATGACGACGGAGAGCCAGATAGTCGATCTTCGCCCCCAGTCCTTTCAGTGCCTCGCCCAGCATTATGCTGTGATCGGCTATCCCGCAAACGATCGGTGGTAAATTCGGCATCACCATCGCGATGCGCATGAAATGTCGACTCCGCATTCCTGCCAAAACGCCAGATACCTCTCGAACATCAATGCAGGGGTAAAATGTTCGTTCCAGACCTCCTGCCCTTGCGCCCCCATTTTCTGGATCAATGCGGGTTTTTCGCACAGAATCTTCATCTGCTCGGTCAGTGCCATCAGATTCTGTGCCGGCACTACCCAGCCTCCCCCTAATTCTTCCAGGACGTCGCGAGTGCTTCCCACGTCGCCTGCAATTACTGGACGCTTGCGAGACAGCATCTCAAGGATTACCAGACCGAAGCCTTCATGTTTCGAAGTAAGTAAACCGACCTGAATTGAATTAATACAGCGTCCCACTTCACGCCAATCGTATTCGCCATGAAAAACAACTTCACTCTCGAGCTTATACTGACGACTCAGTGCCATCAGGGACTCCTCTTCGGGTCCGCGCCCATAGATATGCAGCTCGACGGCATACCCTTGTGCGCGGAGTGCAGCGATCGCACGAATCGACATTGCAACAGATTTATTCTCATCCAGGCGTCCAAACTGCCCGAATCTTATGATCGACGTGTCCGGATACGTGAGCTCCAGATTCTCAGGCCTGCTCGACGATGGCCACACCACTTTGATGGGACTCTCCATGGGATAGTGTTTCCTGGCGTTCGCGAGTTGACGACGCCCATGAACGCTCAATCCGGCCACTCGGTTACAAACCGAGAACCAAAGACGGGGATAGGTGTCGAATTCCACGGATCCTTCACCCGGGTCATGCACGAAAAACGGCGGGGCGTCTTTTGGACGAGACGCGAGCGCGCAGCAAGTCATCGGCTCATTGTCCGGAGACCAGATCAGATGCGGTCGAAAATCTCTTACAAATCGCCACAGTCTTCGTGCCAGGGCGCGGTGAGGAAGATACCATCGTGTCAACCACCAGAAGCTGGATGTGAATACTCTGACTTTCTTGTCTCTCAGGAATCCCGTCCAAAAAGATGACTCCGAATCGAACTGTGGCGTAAATATGACAACCTCGAATCCGGCCGCGACAGCCTCATCGATTACGAGGCTCGCAAGCATTTGAGTGCCATGTGGAGAAATCATCTGCTCAGTAACAATAACCAGGCGACGCATACAAGATATTCAGAATTTCACTGTTGCTGAGGAATCAACTCACGAAAAAAGGACTCGGCGCGCTTTTCCCACGTATGATGTCTGGCGGTTACCCGTCTTCTCTCCGCCAGGTGGTCGTCGAAATCAACCAGGTAGAGCTCTTCTACTTTCTGGATAAATTCTGAAAGCGTCTTCGCGATCGTTACCAGCGGCTCGAATTCCTGTAGTTGTAGACTACTTTCGCTGGCAACAATGGGTTGACCGAACGCAAGCTGCGTGTAAAAGCGGGTGGGACTGCTTGTAGGATTGATCCCCTTATTGGTCAGCGGTATCAATCCGATCTCGACGCTGGACGCGTATCTGAACAGCTCGTAGTAGTCGACTCGACCCACGATTGTGCACCGGGCATGCCCCACCAGGTACCGCCAATCCTTATGCTGATCATCGCTCAATTCCGCCGTCGGTCCCACTATGAGCAGATTGAGCCACGGCAGCGCGTCGACCAACCCTCGGAGCCAGTCCAGCCTCACACGCGTGTCGATGGTTCCAAACACCCCGGCCAGCGGCCGCTTTTCCGATAGAATCCCATCCTGCGGGCTCTTGTTGATACTGGAGCAGCCATCCGGAATCAGCGATTCCGGCATGCCGCTTGCCGAAACGAATACCCGCTCCCTTTCTATGTGCAATCGATCGACCATGGATTTGGCAAGTGCGCTTGAAACACAAACGACGTGCTCTACATTGTCGATAATGGTCCGTTCCCAGGAATCGACCGTGCTCGGGTACCAGCCGTAACCCCAGCGGTAGTCGTCGGCCACATAGTAGATTCGTCGAGTACCCGCGAAGTGACGACACAGACAACGTTGACTGGGTTGTGTGAATACGGCGACTCCCAGATCTCCGAATCTCTTCTTCAATCGTTGATGTACCCAATAGGAGTACAGTGCTGCCAGTCGTCCGAAGCTCCGAATTGGAAAGTCGATTGGCACCAACGACCAACCAGGTGCTTCGGGAAGTTCGAACTCGGTAACGGGTGGATCATTCTCGCCAAGGCGGAAGATGACACCCGTCGTCGGTACGAATCTCCCCAATTCCCGAAACAACAAGCGCACCCAGAGCGGCCGCGCATTCAATACGAGAACGGAACCTTCTGCCGGCTCAGGCATGTACGCTGATCAGCACCTGCCCATACTCGGTAAACGCGTCGCTCTGACCCGACAGGGGCTCTACATCCAGGAAATGCTCAACGCAGAATTTTCTGAAGGTTTCCGCATCATACCCCGCCGACGGCCAGGCGTAGGGATGCATTTCGACGATAAATCGCATCGTCCTATTGGCCGAGAAGACCTTTACCGCACCCCGAAGCACCTGCAATTCCCATCCTTCCGTATCCACTTTGGCCCATGTGGGTCGGATCGATCTTTCCTCACAAAACGCGTCCATCGAAATAACCGGAACGTCGACGGTATCCGATGCGACGCCTGGTCCGAGCGCCGCTGACGAAAAGGAATTCTGAATATGACCACCGACTGCGTACAACTTGGCTTGACCGCATTTTTCACCGACACCGCACGGTAGAACTTCTACTTTCTCTCGCGCGTTGTTCAACTCCAGATTTTCTAAAAGAATCTCCGCACTGTCGGAAGCTGGCTCGAACGCATATATCCTGCCCTCTTTTCCCAGATATTTGGAAAGAATTATCGAGTAGAGTCCGATATAGGCGCCGATATCGAAAATGACGTCATCCGGACTGATCTCTCGCTTCAGTAATTCGAATACCTCCGGCTCATACATTTCGTCCACGAATCGATGGTGGACACTGACCCGAATCAAGTCCTCGCCATTTATCAGTCTGGGCACTCCGCGACCGAGGGTGAGTATCGACAGCATCCGCTCATACACAAATCGCATCCATCTCATTCGTCGCTCACCGACAGCGCCCAGACAGTGACTCTTGAGCCAGGACCCCGTTCGTTCCAAGGCATGCGTCATGACTTCAGGGTGACACTACAGACGTTCTCGATTCGCTCCCGAGGCACCGCCAGGTAGTTTCGAATCTCAGGATATGCGTCTCGATTCGAATGTTCCGTAAGAGTGCCCTCACCGTCCATGTCAAACCATCGATATTCGTGACTCGACACCTTCTCGATAATTTCTTTCGCCTGATAGCCCCACGGCTCTGTGACCCAATCCAGGACCTCGCAGATAATTACTGGACGAAGTTCCTCGAGCACATACGTCGCGCCTGAAAACACGCTCAGTTCCGCCCCTTCTGCGTCGATTTTCAGGAGATCGATCCGACTGCATTCAATCGTACGACAATAGTCATCGAGACTTATCGATCTTACCCGACGCGTGCGAACCGGATCCGCCGACGCCGGGCGCCTCAACGCACCCATAGTCTTGTATCCGTTCACGATTTGATGATAGAGGACCACGCCGCTTTCATCCGTAACCGCGACATTTTCGACACGCGCATCCACGCGATTGAGAAATAGGTTCAATCGCGCCCGCCGACAAGCCGCAATCGACGGCTCGAACAAGACAACCTTCCCCGCATGCCCCACTTGCCGCCCTGCGACGACGGCATACAAACCGTGATAGGCACCAACATCCAGATAGGTCATGCCGGTCTTCAAGTACCGTTTCATGAATTCCAAATCACCGTTTTCACTACCACGGTATATCATTCCATTCCGTGAAATATCGAACTCTGCGACGAACCTAGACCACCAGAAATCGACCGTGCCTGCGGTCGAACATTTCAGCCGCACGGGGACTGGGAAAAACGGAATTCCGTCGATCATGATTCGAAGTGCACTTTTCATCGCCTAGGAAGAATTCATGAGTGACGCCTTGATGTTCAGCGTGCCCGCCCACTGATCCTGAGGATGGCCGTAGTATTCGGAATCTACAATCAATTGGGGCAATGCATGCCAAATCTCTACGACCGTTCCACCATTGAGATTGTTTCCGTGATTAAACAGTGAAAATTGCAACGAATAATTTCCCGGCTTGATCGGCAACCCGTTCAGCCTCAGAACCAGCTGCCTACGCCCCTCCGAAAGGCTCAAATCGTCGAATGCCCAGCCCGCGACTATCCGACCATCGTCATTCACGATGACCATTCCAAAATGACCGCCGACGATCCTTTCCGAAATTTTCAGTTCCGTGCATATATCCACGGAATCATCAACATTACTGAGCACATTTCTCCCGTCGCGAAAGCTCCACTGCAGGAAACAATCACCGATGGCCGTCCCTACGGCGTCCCGCCCCGACATATGGGCTTCATAGCGGCTGATAACGTCGGGCACCGATCCTTCGGCTTCCACCCGACCGTCCCGTAGCCAGATCACCCGGCTGCACAATCGGCGTATCTGGCTCATCTGGTGGCTGACAAAAATGATGGCCCTTCCGCCTTGAGCAATCTCGCCCACTTTCCCGAGGCACTTTCTCTGAAATGCATTGTCCCCGACAGAGAGAACCTCATCGACGAGAAGTATTTCCGGCTGCAAGTGCGCTGCCACAGAGAATGCGAGGCGGACATGCATGCCGCTCGAATATCGCTTTATAGGTGTGTCGAGAAATTCTTCAATCTCCGCAAAGGCGACGATATCATCCAGCCTCTGAGCGATTTCGATGCGTCGCATGCCTAGAATCGCGCCATTCAGGAAGATATTCTCGCGCCCTGTCAGTTCTGGATGAAATCCGGTTCCAACTTCCAGCAGACTGCCAACGCGTCCAATCAATTCCACCTGTCCTTTCGATGGTGGCGTTATTCGACTGAGTATTTTCAACAAAGTGCTTTTGCCCGCGCCATTGCGACCAATAACGCCGACCACCTCGCCCTGATCGACGGCGAAATTGATATCCTCGAGTGCCCAGAAGCGCTTGTGCTTTTCCCGCGACCGGCCTTGCAGTCGATGAATGGGCGCCTTCATCATCTTGACCAAGGCTTCGCGCAAAGTCCGATACGGTTCTTCACGGGCACCGATCCGGTATTCCTTGGCCAGCTCCGTTACGCGTATTGAGGGTTTTAACACGTCGATGGATCTACATTTGTCTCGAGTATCGTGACCGCCTAAATTACGTCGGCGAACCGTCGTTCAGCTCGATCGAACATCATCACACCGATCAGGAAGATGACTACCGAGGCCAGCATCGACGTACTCACTGTCGTCCAGTCGAGCGGGCTTCCCAGGAAGACCGCGCGAAAGCCATCGATAATTCCGGCGACGGGGTTGATGTGATATAACCACCGCCATTTTTCCGGGATCATCGACGAAGGATAGACGACCGGACTCGCAAACATCCAGAACTGAACGCCGAATGGGACGAGATAGCGAAAATCTCGGTATGAAACATTCAACGCTGCGAGCATGGTGCCCACGCCGAGCGCAGTGAACCCCAGGGCGATGATGAGCACGGGAGCTAGAAGTAGATTTAGAGACCACCCCACGCCATAGAAAAGCATAAGTATCAATAATATGAAGAAGGCTATCGCGAAATCGACGAGCGCGGTGCAGACCGAAGCCAGAGGAATGATGAGTCTTGGAAAGTACACCCGAGTAATCAGGGTGCTGGCACCGACAATGGATTCTGCGGAGGCTGAGATAGAGTTCGCGAAAAACGTCCACGGCAGCAGACCAGCAAAGACGAATATGGGATACGGAAAACCGTCGGACGGCAGCTTCGCCAGACGTCCGAAAATAAGCGTGAAGAGAAGCATATTCGCCAGAGGTTGCAGCACTGCCCAGATTACTCCCAGCGCGGTTTGCTTGTAGCGAACCTTCAAATCCCGTGCGGTCAAGACGAATAAAAGCTCTCGATAATGGTACAGTTCGCGCAGATCCAACCACCACTTTCTCCTATCGGCCGTGATCAGGGTTACCTCGGGGTTGGTGCTTTCCATATCGTGTTTCACGCGTTACGAGTTCGGTCGTGGGTCTGAACAGGGGGCGTACTCAAACCATTCGGTGGCTTTCTTGACCAAATCGTCGAAGACCGCCCTACCGAAATAGCGACGGGTTGATCGCTCGAGTTCCCGATCACTGGTGCGGGATCCCCCGATACAACGCGGCGAACTCAGCAATCGATGAATTTCAACCGGTAGTTCCTGCGCGTCCGAAAGGACTCCGAGATTTCCATCGTGCAATGGATCGCCTGCACCGTCGGAATTGCCCGCGATTACCGGAGTTCCACAGGCCAATGCCTCGAGAAAAACAATGCCGAAGCCTTCGCCGCTGCTGGGCATCACGAAAATATCGGCAGCTCGATACATCGTCGGGAGCTTGCTGTTTTCAATCTGCCCCATGAACACAACAAAATCTTCGAGCTTCTCGTAACGGACGAGTTCTTCGAGTTCACATCTCATGTCGCCATCTCCGGCAATGACATATATGAGATTGCCGACCTTTTCCATGATCTTCGGAAGATTTCGAATGATCCGGTCGTGGCCTTTGTACCTTTCCGACTTCGCCAATCTCGAGACGGTCAACAGTACGCGCTTCCCCGTGAGACCGTACTTTTTCTTCGCCGAGATTCGATCCTCGTCGGGTACAAACTGCTCACCGACCGTATTCGGCAACACGAGAACCCTGTTCGGGTCGATGCTCGCCCAGCGAAGGAACTGCCGGCGCGTGTGACGGCTGACTGCCGTCACGAGCACCGCCTTTTCTCCGCACCATCGAACGAAGTCGGAGGGCTTACTCCACGCCTCGATTCCATGAACCTGGAGCCAAATGGGTGCGCCGCTCAGCTTCGAGATGATGACGGCCAGGGGCATCATGTGCAGGTGTCCACAGAAGACGACGTCGAACCGATCTCGCCGCACTGCATGCTTTATCGCACGAAGGCTGTACAAAAGAGCACTACCCGCGGGTGGATGTTGAACGACTTTTTCAGGTACAGACAGGCTCGATGGGGATGCGAAACGCGGAAGCACCACGACCTGTTTTACCATGCCGAGCGCCGACCATGCCGATATCAGATCGCGATTGTACTGCGAGATTCCGCCTTTCCCACCGAACGCATCGCCCACCAACGCGAGTATTCGAACACTCACGCTACTGACTGGAAGTGCACGGCGTAGGCCAGACGCCTGGCCCAGTGGCAACCGCTTCTGGTGAGAGAGGGCACCCTGCGCCACGCATCGAGGATATTCCGCGAGCTCGACATCCATGCTTCGATCGGCACCGTGAATCCGGTTTTCCTACGCGTAGCGACATCGTCGCCAAACGGTGTAGTCGGAGCTGAAACGAGTACTCTCTTGCTTATTCCCAATCTTCCGCTGTTTGCGATTGGTGCGATATTGCCGAGCAGGGTTGTATCGACGAGGGGAACTCGAATTTCCAGTGAATGCGCCATTCCTGCCCAGTCAGCATCTCTGAGAAGCTGATTCCGCAGATATATCGACGATTCCATGCATGCAACACGCGCGAATGCGGTTCCAGGGTCCGGCCGCAAGGATTCGCCGATGTGTTCGAGAAGCTGGAGCCGGCGCAGGCCTTCCCTGGTGGCGTCTTCGCCGAGAATTCCGGGCAGCTCCCAGGGCATGAAGAGCCCACGCCTGAGAAGATAGGCGCCGGAATACGTGCCCGCGTAGGTTACGAATCCGGCGGCTTTCGGACTCACCCCGAATGATTCCAGTCCGAGCAGATCGAATCCGAACCGGCAGGCAGTTCCCAGCAGCGGGACATGGCTTGGAATGCGCATTCCGCGAACCCACTTTGGAATATCCCGAAAGGAAGGATATCCACCGAAGAGCTCGTCGCCGCCCAGCCCGGACAAGCATACTTTCAGACCCGAGTCCGAGGCGGCCTTACTGACCATCCAGGTGTTGATTCCGTCGATGCTCGGTTGATCCATAGCCTCGAGGATATTCGGCAATTGGTTGTGGAAATCCGCCTCGGAGACGCGATGAGTCGTATGTCGTGTTCCATAGGTCCTTGCGGTTTGCCCCGCGATCCGAGATTCATCGTGCATGTGGTCCACAAACTCGGGAAATGCCAGTGTCATTGTTTCAATGGGATATTCGCCGGCGTCCCTCGTCAGCCCGACGACCGCGCTGGAATCGATACCGGATGAAAGAAACGCCCCTACCGGCACGTCCGAAACCAGGTGGTGCTTGACAGAATCCAGTAAAGCGGTCCGTACTGCTTCTTTGACTTCACTGGCATCTGCCGGCGCATTTTCGACCTCGGCATCCGCATAAATTCGAGACACGCACTTCCAGACCACTGGAGCTGATGGCCCGCGTTCGTCGATGCGTATAAAGCTTCCTGCTGGTACCGAGCGGATCTCCTGGAAACTCGTATACGGCTCAGGGACACTACCGAACAGGAAAAACCCCGCGCGCCCCGCAGGATCAGTTTGCCGGGAAACCCTCCCTCCCGCGAGAAGTGCCTTGACCTGGGATCCTACGCGAACGGACCAGCCATCGTTCGCGTAGTAAAGCGGCTTGATGCCATAGGGATCACGCGCAAGTAGCATGGATCGTCTCTTTTTGTCCCACAACACCAAGGCGAACATCCCACGCAGATCATCGAGCATGGCCTCACCCTTCAGTTCGTACAGATGCAGTATTACTTCCGTATCCGATCGCGATCGAAATTCTTGCCCATTCTCCTCCAACGATTTCCGTAACGCCGCGTGATTGTAGATCTCTCCGTTGAAGCTCAAGACTACGTTTCGATCCGAGCTGACCATTGGCTGGGCTGCTTGGTCCGACAGATCGATGATTGAAAGCCGCCGGTGACCAATCGCCAATCGGCCGTCTTCCGAGTACCACTCACCCTTGGCGTCGGGACCACGAACCGTCATGGCATCGCGAATTCGAATGAGTTCGTTTCTGTCAACGGGGGGCGCAGAAAAATGAAATGCAAAAATTGCTGCGACGCCACACATCAGATCTTTCTCGGAGAGACTACGGCGCTCTACCTGCTTGCAGAGTGGTGTCGAGGTTCGCTTGCGACAAGTCCTACACCTAGCAGTACAACGAAAAAACCTGCATTAGCTGGAATTTGTAAATTGAAATCGACAAGGCCATGAACCAAGAGTGAAACACAACCCGCAATCGTTGCGAACAAGGCGCCACGCATCAGAGGATCGCCTCGTCTTGCGAAAGCCCGCACAACGCGAAAGAAAATCAAGACAATCCCCGCAGCCAGGAGTGAGAAACCGACGAACCCCTGCTCGGCCAATACTTCCAGGAAATCATTGTGAGCGTGTTCATAGAAATATCCGCCGAATCGCTCATCTTTGTAGTTCGGAAAAATCCAACGATAAGTCCCCACACCTGTTCCAACGATAGGGCTATCTTGCACCATACGGTACGTCAGTTCTCGTTGGTCACCGCGATTGCTGGAGAGTCCGCCGGACTGCAGCTTCTCTGAGAACTGCCCCGCGCCCATCCAGAATATTGCAATCAAGACGAGAGCGATCGCTATTACACCCAATCTCAACTCCCTCGCATGTACGCCCTTCGTCCACACCGCAATCGATATGGCGAAAACCATTCCTACTGCGAGAGCACCGATAGCGCCACGCGAAGTCGTCAGGATCAAGGCTGCGAACATAATGAGAACGGAAAAAAGTATGAGTCCTCCCTGACCTGTCAGGAAAGTCAACAACAATTGCGTGACTTTCCTGGCCCCCGACAAACCTCCATTTTCCGGGCGTGACCCCACCAGCAGCCCGAGCCCCACAGGAATTGTCACTTCCATCAAACCTGCGAAGTGATTCTGGTTCACATAGGTCCCCGAGACAGTGCCGAGAGCCTGCCCGGGAGCCCACAACCCGAGCTCATCGCCTCCGAGATAGAGCACCAATCCGTACAATGCCTCTGCAGAACCCACTAGAAGCATCACAATCATCAAGATTCTGAGGCGCGATCTGGATGTCGTGAGCAGCAACACGGAAACCAGAAGGGCCACCAGGCTGCTTTGCCAGATAAAGCCAGAAAACGTTGCGCCTCGATCTAGACTCAGGTACGCGTACTCGCTCAACACTTTTGCTGGAAGCTCGCCGTATAACCCGTGTACCTCGCCCCCGACAATTTCCACAAACGCTATAGGCAGCGGAAGTAGTTGTAGCAACGGGTAGACGGCCCAGAGCAACAGGAAGAACAGCGAAATACGTCCGCTTTGAACGGCGTCTGGCATGACGAACGGACGCCATATGTAGCTGAGCCAGCACCCAGCCACTAGAGTCAAGGCCGCTGCGCCTAGAAGCGCCATCGACCATTCGCGGTTGCTGCCTATCGGAATGGGTGCCCACGCCAATATCAGAAGCAGGAATACAAACAATCCGCCATGTCGAGCCGATCCGAGTGGCTCCAGTTGCGCGATAGCCCGGGTGCCTTCCATCGTTGTCGATTCAGCGCTGCCCCATTTGCTTGAGAACCAGCTCGAGCGCCGCCCTTTGTCTATCCGTGCGCATCATTGGACGTAGACGATCGAGCCAATCGTATTGAATGGCTACGCGTACGAGTTCGTTCAGATTGGTCTCCAACGCAACCGATCTGCGAATACTGCTCTCGACCACAACGCGCAACGAGACTGGCAATTCATCCCAGCTACTCATACCCAGCCAAGCCACCTTGCGTTGAACCCCTGGTTCCCAGGGCGCAAGAACCATGGCCTTTTCCAAGGCCGCCAGAAATTCGCTGCCCCGGTCACCTGACAGCAGCTGGTTCTCCGCATAGAGCGCCCATGCGAATCCCCAGCTGGGACGTTTACCAATAGTCTCCTCATAAAACCGGCCCGCGCGGCCACGATATTTCAAACTCTCTGCGCTTCCCGGCAATTGCCGCCAGGATTGCCATTCCATCAGTCGGCCAAGATCCGCGCTGGAGTCCGTATTGAGTGGATTCAGACGGCGGGCCAACAGCAAGCGTCGGTATGCCATGTCCCATTTCCCCGGATCGTCCATGCTCCCGCGTTCCTCCCAGTCCCGCATCCACCCACGTGCGCTGACGCTTGCAAGATCGGCAACTACCAATCCCAGGGCTACCCCCGCGAGAGACAGACACAGAGATGCCGTTACCGCCGCAAGCAGTCGCCGGAAAAGTAATGAGTCAATAGATTCGAGAATGAGAAGTGGAACAGTCAGGCTGCTGTTGAAAGTCGAGAACGCAGCGGCGGAATCTAATTGTCAACCCCCACTCCCTCGATACCCATAGTAACCGCTGTAGGAGCTCATGTAGCGTCGCCCATAACTGCGCAGCTTCCGCATATCGACCTGCTGCATGACGACGCCTACTGGCTCGACCCGCGCGGCTCGCAAACGTTTAAGCGCATCCAGAGTCGCGTCACAAGTAGTGTCGTCAGTCCTGACCGTCAGAACGGTGGCGTCGACCAGACGCGCGAGCACAACACTGTCACTGACCGGCAAAAGCGGGGTGCCATCGATGACGATGTAATCGAAAATGTCGCGCAGTCTGGTAAGCTCATCGCTGAATCTCTTCGAAGCGACTATTTCCAATGGATTGGGCGGAGCCGTACCCGTCATCAGAATGAAGAGATTGCTCGCTTCGGGATCTTGCACGACAGCTTCTTTGCGTGTGCACCCACCCGATAGCATATCGGTAAGGCCAAGGTGATTTTTCATGTCCGTTATCTGTTGAAAACGACCATTTCTCAAGTCCGCATCTATCAACAGCGTGCGCCCTCGTCTGCTGAATGCCAGCGCAAGATTCGAAACCAAGGTCGTCTTGCCTTCCCCCGGCACCGCCGATGTCACTAGAACGACTTTCGACGGCGTATCGATGTGTGAAAACAAAATGGCCGTTCGAATGTCGTTAATCACTTCAGAGAACGGCGAACGTGGATCCCCCAGCACCAGTCGCTCTACTTGGCTATTGCTCGATCGACCAGTCTTCAGTCGCGGAAGGACGCCGATAACCGGCAGATTCAGCCTTTCCTCCACATCCTCCTTGGTCTTGAAAGTGTTGCTCAAATGATCTCGCAGAAATGCAATCAGCGTGCCGATGCCAAGACCTAAAATCACAGATATGAAAACCATTCTCTTGCGGTTAGGCGTGAACGGTGTCGTCGGGACAATCGCACGATCGATAATACGAGCATTGGGCACATCATACTCACCCGCCACATCAGACTCTTTGAATCGAGCGAGAAAAGTTTCGTACAATCGACGATTGGCCTCGACTTCCCGCTCTAGCTGCCGCATCTCGAATGCCTTGCCGCTAACCCCTTGCATGTCACTCTGTTGCTGACTGATCATCTTGCGGAACTGACGTTCCTGAGCTGTCGCCAGTTCGAGTTCTTTGCGCGCGCCGTCGACGGCCTTACCCAATTCCACCTTTAGTCGACGATTGGCTTCCTGCAACTCTGCCTTGGCCGAAATCATCTTTGGATGTTTATATCCGTAGCGCTCGGAGAGTTCTGCTACGCGCTGTTCCTGTCGTACTTTCTGACGGTACGTTTCCACAACGATAGCGCTATTCATTGCGCTCGCGACCGCCTCATAGTTGCTATCATTATTCAGAACCGATCTGAACTGGTCGTAACGGGCCTCCGCTTCGCTCCGCCGTGATCGCGCCCTAATCAATTCAGCCGTCAACGTGCCGAGCTTTGCGCTGATAATTTTTTCTCGTTGCTCGGTATCCACCAATCCTTCGCGCGCCCGGAAGTCACGAAGGATGTTCTCGGACGCGACGGCCTTATTTCGCAATTCCTCGATTCGGCCTCCCAACCAAGATGTAGCTTGCTGCACGTTTGACGTTCGCGATTCGAGACTGTATTCGATATAAGTTTCGGCGAAAGCATTGGCCATTTTCGCAGCCATCTCCGGCTCTGCCGACGTGTAACTGATGACCAGAATCTCGCTTTCCTTGCCCCCGCTTACAGATACACCGCTGAGAACACCGTTTACAAACGCCGCACGACGCCCCGCCGCATCGAGCGGCTTAGGTCGCGGCGGGCGCAATTCCTCGGGCAACCAGGATTTCAGTTCGTTGATCAATTCGTTAACACGAGCACTCACTGACAGCCGTCTCTTGACTTCACTACCAGCGTTTTGCGTGCTGGGTTGCGAGTATGACTCCCGCAATCCGAGTCGGGAGACGACTCGCTCCGCAACCGCTTGACTCGCAATAATGTCCGATTGAGTTTGGAAAAAAAGCCAGTTAAGCGATGCTGCCTCGAACTGTTGAACGTTCGATATATTGGGTTGATTGATCTTGATCCAAAGTCGGGCGTTTGCCTGATAAAAGGACGTCGTGGATAGCGCATTCAGCGTCCCGATCACCCCCGCGATCAACGCGAACATCAGAATGCTCCACTTATAGCGCCGGGCGATGCGCCAGTAATCAAGAAAGGACAGTCGACTCTGTTCGACCTGCTCTGGAGCGAACTCAGGCATGCTGCCGGATTCAACAGGAATCAACCTGGGCCCAACACTTCGCGAGTGCGTTTCGTGCTTTCTCATGAACGATATACCGGCTAGAAGAAGCTCTCACCTACTGTGATGATGTCACCGGGTCGAATCGTGGTGTTTGCCCCTACGGAATCGAGTGGGTTCTCAGGGTCCGACTCACGCACCAGTGAAATTTTGCTCTCGGACGCGCGTGCCGTATATCCGCCAGCCAAGGCAACGGCCTTGGCAACGGTAAGGCCATCCACGAAAGAATAGCCCCCCGGCCGGCTGACTTCGCCCTTGATGTAGTAAAGGCGGTAGCTGTCAATGCTGACGGTGATGTTCGGCTTCTTGAGATAGCCATCCAGAAGCTTGGTCGTAACGAGAGCTTGTAACTCCTGGGACGTAAGCCCGGCGACCCGCAAATCGCCGAGCAGCGGATAGGAGATCGTGCCGTCGGCCTTCACACGTACGCCATTTATACTCAAATCGGGTTCTCGGTATGCAGTAATGGACACTCGGTCACCGGTGTCGATGCGATAGGCGGTATCGGATGTATCCGGAGATTCTGTCTGTGTTGACTGTGACAACCGCAACAGATCGGTGTTATCACGGCCCTGAAAGTCCGCGGCGAGGCTGAATCCACCCGCCAGAAGCAGCGCGAGCCCTGCACTCGCGTAGAAGAATCTTACGTGTCGCCGCTTCACGAATCGCCTCCGTCGCCCTGCATCCCCCGTGCCCGTGCTACCGCTGGGAACGCTGCGCGGTCCTTCGAATACTCTAGCCGAAATCCCGTCACAGGTAGGAGGCAGGATTGGCATTCCTCGGCCAATTTCATCCCATCGTCGAGAGACGTATCAGAATACTTTTGTTCCTAAGAATCAAGGTCCGAGACTACGCGCCGCCCCGACCCTCAGCTCAAGTAGAAACATATGGTCGTCAAAATTGATTCCGGGAATGTTCGAACGGCGATTGAGATATCGATAGGTGGCGCCGACATCCAGCCAGCGAGTGACCTCGTAGGTAAGCCCGAAGTCGAAACTGACGTACTTGTCTTCCCGCACCGAATCGAAATCGGCCACCGTGTAGTCGATGCTGGTGTTCAGGTCGAGCCGTTCGGTAAATGCATGGCGCCAAAGTGCTCCGTAGCTGTCAGAGAGATAGTTTCCGACGCCTCCGGCATTCTCTTCGGAGCTCCGCCGCGTATAGGCGGTGACTTTACTGTACGGCTTGGGCACCCAGTGGATTCGCACGTCCCAGGTAGGAGCGTTGCTGTTGGCCCGCCCGGCATTCTTGAAGCTCCGATTGAGAATTCCGAACATGGCTTCCCCGGAAGTCTTGGCGGTTGCCTGCCAACCGATCCCAAGCAGAAAGTCGGTTTCGGTTCTGTCAAGTGTGTTGCGTGAGTCGAGGTGGGTGATATTGGCGTAGCCACCTTCGGCCAGACCATAGAGCCGCGAGGTGAACCGCCAGCGACCGCGCAAACGGAAATCCTGACGGTCAAAGTCCCGAACGGATTGTCCGTTGTTCGTATATCGCATTCCCGAAACTTCGACCCACGGTATGACTTGAGCGCGGGTTATCTCGCGCCCTACGACGAACTCTGCCTTCACGCGATACTCCTCCCAGCGGTCCAATTCCCCAGGGACAAAGAGACGGTTGCCCAAGCTGCCGCGAGGATCGTGTCCCAATCGATATTGGGCTCCAAGATTGAAATCCAGCTTGCGAGTCAAATCCAGGCGTGTGTCAGCAAAAACGCGATGGTCGACAAAATCTTCCGTGCTGAAGTCGGAGTACTTTGCATAGTCGCCTTCGTAGCCAAAGCGATAGCTGTTTTTGCCAAATACTCCGTTCAGGTAGGCAGCGGGCCGCAGTGACCAGAAAAGATCACTGCTGGTATTGCGCTCGGTACGAAATACATTGCCGTCGTACCCCACCCCGGTGGAGAGGCGCAACGTTATTCCTCGAACCGTTCCCGGCTTGTCCCGAGTTTTGGTGAGTTGAACACTTTCAGTCGACTGCAGTGTATCGACGGCGTTCGGGTTCGATCCGTATTGCTCCGTTACATCCAGTCGGATGCTGTCAACAGGCTGTTGCGCGGATTGCGCCCACGCGAAATTCGCCCACAGTAGGGCAATTGCTACCGCAGGCCGGACTATACCCAGCGTGTCTTTGGCGCATATCGCCATCATTCGAGGCTTCAAGTGATTTGAAGCATCATGGGACCTGGCTTCCGCTCGAGCGCGAAATCAGGTCGTGTCAGGGATTGCTCTAACGACTCGGTTGGCTGTCGGCGGATATCCCGATTCCATGGCTGCGTGACGGAATTCCTGAACCGAAATCGAGACGCCCATCGGCGACCGTGCCCCCTCCGGACAACCCTTCCCCTGGATTAAAGCAAATTCTCCTTTTTCCGCCGTATGTCATTGTCTTAACAGAGCTTATCTATAGCACATGTTGGGCCGATTGACAGGAAACGATGCTGCGGTGAGCACCAGGGAGAGCCGTCAGGGAATGAAGTCTCGCGGCGTGGTCAGGATGAAATGGATTCAAGGCTTCCGTGCGGCGGCGTTTTGGCTCAACTCGGCGTGGATACGAAACCGCCCCCAGAGCCACTGATGGGTACCAGGGGAGCCGGTACGGTGAGAGTCGTCGGCGTGCTCGGCAGCACTCCCGGATCCGCAGGATCCGGGGCTCCCGGCACGGCGAGTACCGCCGGCGGCAATTCGGGTGGCGCCACCGGCGGTCCGCCGTCCCGTGCCAGGGTCGCCAGCGCCGCGGTCCCCGGTGGCGACATGCGCGGCAATATAGCGGCGTCCGGAATGCCGTCCGCGTCGGCATAGCGTTTCAGCTCCATGCAGCGGCACAGATAGCCGATGGGGCCGGCCTCGGGAGGATACGGGGCGTTGTTCCGCAACCACGCCTGCACGCCGGCCGGCATCGGAATCGGCTGCATGACCAGCGGTGTGCCGCCGGTAGCCACCTCGCCGCGCAGGGCGCGGGAAAGATCGATGATTTCACCGGCGCCGGCAGTGCCGAGGGCTATCGGCCCGCCGCCACCGCCTGCGGGGTAGCCGGCCACGTCGACATCGCCGCTGAACCCGCACACGACACCGCCCGGGTGGCGCTGAAATACGCTCGCTTCCATCACCGTCGGCTGCGTCGCGGCGTCGGCGCCGGGCGACAACACCCCCTGGTTCACCTCGACGCGATAGTCCGTGCCCGGGGCGAAGGCAAAGCGCCCGCCACCCTCGGAAATCTTTATCTGATAGGCCCCGTCATCGTCGCGGGCCAAGCTCATGCGGGACGCCGGACACATGTAGACGCTGTTGTCCGCGTCGAGTCGCAGAACACTCATGTTACCGGGGCCGGTGCTGACCGTTTCGCCGCCGAGATAAGCGTAGCTGCCGTCAACCACGGGTATTTTCGTGCCGTTCCAGTCCACTTGGGCGGTACCCCTGGTGTACAGCACCCCCGCCAGTACCGAGGCAACGGATGGCTGGCGGCGCGCATTCGCGGTGTCGGTGGCCAGTGCCGGCCGGCCATCGGTGGCGGCCGCCAGCATCAAGGGCGCCTCCGAGTTGCCGGACGACAGAAGGTAGGCTGCCACCGCGGCCGGCCCGGTAAACACCAGGGCCAGCAAGGTCAGGCTGAGCAGTGTGTCTCTGGCTTTACTCATGAATTAATATTCTATCCTGTCCTGTCGCGGAAATTCGCGACGCGGGTCACGATTCCCGCGTCCAACGGGCCGAATCCGCTCATTCGCGCTTTATTTTCAACAGCATAGCCGCCCTGATGGGCACTTTCAGAGGATCACGATGGGTAATTGTCAGAGCAGGCTTGCGAGCTTCCGCCAGTCGAAATGCGGCCCGGGATCGGTCTT
>BTQE01000037.1:0-25581 GCA_036985715.1 Rhodothermia bacterium | reverse complement strand
TAAGTGAAGCTCATTCTTGAGCATTCCAAAGAAGCTCTCGACAGGTGCATTTTCAATTGATCGAACTCCAGTTTCGTACGTCCTGTAGAACGTCGCGTGTAGTCGCGCAGCTTGTTAAGAACTAGCCAGTAGGCTTCAAACGTTGTTGACTTCCGTCTCATGCGATAGGCCTCAAGCTGCTACTCATAGTATGAGAAGAAATCTTCTTTGTCGCCTGCGTTTTTCGAACATATCGGCGTTTTAATGCTATGGGGTCCGATATATGCGTACTCATAGAGCACGTCCTCAAGGGCCCCTCTCGCTTTTTGGAGTATCTCGGAGAGACGAAGATCAGGTCTGTAATGGCCTGGGTATGTTTTACGAATCTCCCTATTCTTGGCGTTCTAGTGTTATGTCAAGCTGATATTGTTGGATTAAGGCGTTTCAGTCTTATTCGTGCATCCTCAGTCGTGAATCTCCAATCCGCTTTGGCATTGGCTGCGTTGCGACGCGCCTCCGGATAGCGGACGTCGAGCAGTTCTTTGATCTGCGCGGCACAGTCCAGTATTGTCCGCCTCCGCGTAACCGATTCGTGTCGTCGACCCAGGAGAGGCTCGGAAAACATGAACAGGTTGCATACGCCGTTGCGCCGATTCCTACGTTGGAGATCACGCGTTTGAGCGAGCGGGGAATAGAAACCATGGGAGGCGTAGTTCCCGGAGAACACACCGTTGCAGTCTACTTTGAGGATCAGTTATTCCACGAGAACTTTCTCGTCCACGACGTACATCTCGCTCGCAATACGATGACACCAACATTCAGGAGCTAGCCGTGTGGATGAACTGGGGTCAACCGCTCGGCTCCCAGACACCCTCCACGGTCGAGTTTCTTGTCGGAACACATGAAATGCCGGCAGGCTCAACCGCGTACTTCACAGTAATACTGGAGCCTGGTCGATACGCCTGGATCTCCGAAGTCCCCAGTCCCGATACGAAAGGCATGCTAAAGACGGTTACGGTTGAGGCAAAAAATGACAGCGAAAATTGACCGAATAGAGAAAAGTTGAATTGTTTGCCCGGAGGCCTCTTCCGACTCGCGTACTACGTACCACATAACCTGTGGAAATCGAACTGATACATCGAACAAATGGCGTCTACGACCGCTCGCAGTAACTCGGCAATTCAATAAATAGGACATCCATCTTTATAGAATGGAGTTCCTACACGTCAGTTAGAAAGCGAATCGGATAATGCTGAGTTCGAAATTGATTCGGCTACAGTTAATCGGTGAAACTGCTCCCGTATCCAGTTCGAAATCCTTTCATCTGGAAGAAATCCAAGGCTATCTGCGCGATAATTGAGACCGTCAAAAACATCCGAGTACGGCCCAAAGCCGTAGAGTCGGAATGGTATGATCAATACAGTACGTCCTTCCGAGGCTTCCGAAACTATAAACGCCCTCAACTCCTTCTCAACGACGGCCCTTTTGTTTGTCCAGTCCTCACGGAGCGTATTTACATAGACCTTATGGAAGGGAGCTGCATACCTCACCTGATTGGCGAGATCGTTCATGCGACGAATCCAAATCTCGTTCTCTAAATCGTCGTCGGGTCCATGACCAACAATGAGCACCGCTTCTTCGACGGGTTCTAAACTGAGAGCGAGTGCACGGTCAGAAAGAATCTCCCCAATCGGGGGTGCATCCAATAATCCCAATCTGCTAATCGATACAGGTACAGCCAGTTCAAGTCGCGTGGTGGTAGTGCTATCGTGATATGCTACTGGTGGATCGTCCCGCAAACCGAACAAATATTCCGTTGAATGAAGGAATGATTCTGACGAAATAAATAGACGCACTATTCCGATCCGAGTGACTCCCTGACTTTGAAGCTCATTCACCGAAGCTTGCAGCGCGTTCGGATCGGCCATCCCGAAAGCAACAGACGTCGGTTGAGCATTTTCGAGCGGAGCTACAGCGTCCAATATCGCTTGATTCCATTCAGGAGTGCCTCCATGGGCCATCACCAGCAAGCCCATCCTTTCATTTTCCTGCACTTGAGCTGAAACAAAATTCGAGAGATGTAAAAAGAAAACGCCGAACAGGATGAGATAACGCATACAGTCTGATCTTATTTAGAACTAATCTAAATAAAAATAATTACTGTATCGCACTATCTGATTATCATGAAAAACACCACTCACCTCCGACGTCCGAAAGACATATACGGCCTGCTCAGATACTGGGGGCGTTCCGCACGGAAATCAGCCATTTTATCTTCCCACGAAGCATCATCATAGGCCTGCATGATGTGGTCATCGAGTTGTCGAATCTCCTTGAATCCCAGGTATTCATCAAACTGCCCAAGGCGATAGAGTAGTACAGCGAATATGGTGAGTGCCAGAAGAAGCATGGGTAAAACGGGGTCTTATCGAGACTTCAATATATTGTTACGCCTTGTTCTGTACCAGGATGCACGAAAAGGATGCATGAATAGGAAGGACCAATACATCCGGAGACTTGAAGAGTGTATTTTCAGGTTCGTACCGCTCCTATGCTACCGACAATGACATGGCCGACTCCAAACACATCGAGCTATTGGACCGGGGAATTCCGGCCTGGAACGCGTGGCGCAAAGAGCAGCCTGATGTTCAGCCGGATCTATCCGGGATAGACCTGACCGGTCGAAACCTGGATGGAATAAATCTAGCCCTCGCGAATCTTCAAGGCACCTTTTTAACGGTTACAGAAATGGAAAAGGCTATTTTGGATGATGCAGATTTAAGCGGGGGCAATTTGACGGGCGCGGACCTCAGCAGCGCTTCTCTCAAACGGACCAGGTTATCCGGAGTAGACATGAGCTATGCCACACTGACGAATGCAGACTTGAACGAAGCAGTTCTGTCCGACACCCGTCTTGTTGAAACCATTTTCTTTAACGCATCGATGCGCGGCGTAAATCTTCGAGCTGCGTACCTGAAGAGAACCATCCTGACGGGAGCCGATCTTACGGGTGCCGACATGTCCGACTGCCGCATTCGAAACGCTGTGCTCGAGGGAGCCATCCTCCCTATTAATATTCCGATCGATCCCGGTAGTCAGGGAGAATACCAGTGATCGGCCGATGCCCAGAGTGTTGGGTTGAAAAACCTCGCGTCAAACTCGACTCTATCGCTCATGTCGCGATAATACTCTTCCATCTGCAAATTACCGTCCACGTAGAAGATCACTTCCGGTGCAACCCAACCACCCCCAATCTCCTCATAGCTGTTGAATTGAACGTCCTGTTGTGAAGAAGCGTCGGGGCCGGCGGATTGAAGAAGTCGGACGAAGTAAAGACGCTCTTTATCGATCCAAAATTGTTGCGCCTCCGTGTCACCGGCCTCCGCGCCAACGACATAAACTTCCCTCCCCTGCCAGGTTGTGTCGCTGAGGAGATCCAGATCGAATCCGAGTGAATCCAGTTTATTGATCAGCGAAGCCGAATCCAGGAAGTAGGCATCAAACCCCAGCAGGAGCAGAGGATGAAACGTGGGGCGTCCGACGGTGAGTGTACCCTGATTGAATACATAGATGGAATCGTTTCGGAAAATCCACGTATTACCGGAGTTTGGCTCACCGATATCGATCCGGAGTTTACCGGGAAGCTCCATGGCCTCAAACCACGTCGTCGTATCGGTAGAACCATCTGCACTGTGCTGGATGGTCGTCTGGATGAAGGTCAATGATTCATACCAGGAACCCTCATACTGGGCTTTCATCGCAACAAGCACTTCTGCCGGGGTTTTATACTCGATTGGAGCGTTCTCCTTTCCGCCACACGATATCAGGGTGAGCACGATTAATACCGGTGCAAATCGAAATGTTTTCATTGACTGAATTTCACTGAATGAAGGTGTGCGTGTATTTAAGCAGTACGGTTCTACTTTCGATAACCGGAAGAGCCAATTCTTCTCGCATGCGATCGGTGTTCATATTCTGATTGACTACCAGCCATAGGTCGTTTCCTTCTCTAATGTTGTAGCGAAATCGAACATTGCCGGTTACGAGTTTCTCAGACGTGTTGTACTGTATAAATGAGTTGATCGAAACCCGCGTTGTGAACCCTATCTGCGTTTTGAGCCCCACGAGATGGACATCCACCGCCTGATTTCGGTCGGTAAACCGAAGCCGGCTGTATCGATATGGTACCGAAAACTCGAAGTGTTTAGACAGTGACCAGACGGGACTGAAGCTTACGTTGAACTGCCATCCATCATAGAACGAGCCGTAGCTGATTGAATTTCCTTCAAACCCGGTACGAATCGGTCCGATCCCTGCTTCAGGAAACTTAAACCTTACCTCCCCGGTCACAAACGAGTAACGACCCACGGGGACCTCTACGTCACCGGGAAACGATAATACCTGGTCCAAATCCTCGACTCTGAGCCGTACCCGTGGGGTTATCGACCCACCTGACTTGGTATTCAGATTCCAGGCATGACTGGTCGACAGCGTTTCCAGGCTACCGTCCATATTCCGAAAATACGACCGGAAGTCTACAGACGCTCGAACTTCTCTAAGTGTTGACGCTTCGCTGGTCAACCATCCGTATCCGAGTTCTCCTACTCCACTCGTATACCCTCGACGTTGTACGAATCCAATTCCGGGATTGTAGTCCTGTCCCGAATAGCTGATCATGGAGATAAAACCGATACCCAAATTTCCCCGCCGCTCCAATCTCACCTGCGCGAAAGCGGATTCGGCGAAATCAAATTTCGGAGAGGTGTATGGTTCGTCTTCAAACGACTGGATCCACTTTGTCGTCAGATATTCTTTTTCGGACACCTTGAATATTCCGTCGAGCCCGTAAACGAGATTGTACGACCCGCCTTCTCCCACTCGGCTTGTGACAATCGTTCCGGCATACGACTGTTCGTTGAAAACCTGTTTTCGGAGTCGCAAAACCCCAAAGTTTTCGGTGGGAAGATTCGGACTCGATTCCGTCTGCATGTTCAGAAAACCGATATCCCATCCTCCGATTCTTCCGACAAGCCGCGCACCTCCGAGAATTCGGACGATCCCATCGTCACCCAGGCCAATCCGACGGCTGTAGAATACGCGATCGAACTGATCCGTCGAGAAGTTGAATATTCCTGACCGTTCCTGAAAGAATTGCCTTTTTTCGGGGAAAAACAAAGAGAATCGCGTCAGATTTACCTGCTGATTATCGGCTTCGACCTGAGCAAAATCTGTGTTTATAGTGGCGTCGAATGTAAGATTGGTGGTCAGAGGAAATTTGATGTCGAGGCCGACATCCCGTTGAAAGTCTCCATTCAACTCGTACAGAGTCTCCATGTCATTTAATTCAGATACCTGTCCGACCCCTGCGGTGACATACGGGGTAATATAGATCGGTTTTGAACTCTTAACGTTTTCCAGAATCACCGTCTGGGCCTGCGACGGCTTCACGAATCCGAGGCCCCAGTCGGGTGGAATAGCCGGATAAATATGCCTCTCGGCATTCCTGACAATGTATCGGTACACGATCAGGCCCATCTCGACACGGCCATCTATATCTTGAAAACCAAGACTGGAATACGGAATCCGCATCTCCATAAACCATCCCTTCTCCGTCGTAACGACTTCCACATCCCAATACGTGTTCCAACTGGAGTTCATTACCGATTCAAAACCACCGCCTGTAAACTCAGCATCGTTCGCAACCGATCTGTCGATCCGAATACCGGCCGGAGTGGTCGAGAACCAGAGTGCGTTTTCGTTGTCGTCGAACGTATCCAGCACGATGCCAAACACATCGTCTCCACTGTACCGATCGCGGTAAAGTGAATTGGACCTTATTTCTTCGGGTTCACTGTCAAAAAATTGACCGGATACGTAAAGAAACTGTTCGTCGTATGCTACTCGAATATCAGATTTCTCCGTCATTGGGCCGCCCGGAATCGGCCCGTACTGGATCAGAGGGAGCGGCTCTACTTGAGCCCATGCAGCCTCGTTGCTGAGCCCGTCCAGAACGATTGGTCCGTTGAGTCGATGCAGACGATACGGATCCTGACCTGACACCAGGGAAGGCGTGAGGAGACCAAACGGGAGTAGAAGAAAGAGGACGCTACCGAACCGGGGCCGTATCAATAGAATGTTCAAGCGAATCAATATTTCGTAATGGATGGGTCGACAGTATCAGACCAGGCCAACAAACCCCCGTTCAGGTTAATGGCTCTAGAAAATCCATTCTTCCTCATGAAGGAAACTGCAGATCCAGAGCGAGCGCCGGATCGACAGACGACAACGATTTCCTGTTCACGAAAATCGTCCAATTCATAAAGGCGCTCCTGCAACTCTGGTAACGGAATCAACGTGCCGCCAATGTTCGTCATTTGATATTCAACCGGTGTACGAACGTCAAGCAAGAGGATATCGTCTTCGGCATCCAGTTTTGCTTTCAACTCCAACGCGCTGAGCTCTGGAATTCCGGACGAGGTTATCTTGCCAGACACTGGTGTCTCTGTAGCAACTTCAGTCGAATGATGAGATCCATTGCAGAATACCTCATAGTCGATGAGTTTTGAAATCGTTGGCGATGTACCACAGACGCGACATTCAGGGTCCCGGTGAACCTTCAACGTTCTGAACTGCATGTCGAGAGCGTCGAACAAAAGCAGCCTGCCGACCAATGGATCTCCGATCCCGCAGATCATCTTGACCACCTCGGTCGCCTGGATGGAGCCGAGAATTCCGGGTAGAACACCCAAAACCCCTCCTTCCGCGCACGACGGAACCATTCCTGGGGGGGGCGGATCCGGGTATACGCAGCGATAACAGGGCCCATCAGCCGTGCCGAATACGGATACTTGACCGTCGAATCGAAAAATCGATGCGTAGACATTGACTTTTTTCGTCAGCACACAGGCATCGTTTACCAGATATCGGGTTGGAAAATTATCTGTGCCGTCGGCAATCACGTCGTACATACGAATAATGTCGAGCGCATTTTCGCTGGTAAGATGAACGTCGTATCGTTCGATGGAAATGTGTTCATTGAGGTCCTGAAGTCGACTTATGGCGGCATCCACCTTCTTCTTGCCCACATCGCCTTTCCCGTACAATACCTGTCGCTGAAGATTCGATTCATCTACGGTGTCAAAGTCGACGATCCCAAGACGTCCAACTCCTGCAGCAGCCAGATACATCATGAGCGGAGAACCCAGGCCGCCGGCACCCACAACGAGCACAGACGATTCCTTCAGGCGCTCCTGCCCTTCCATTCCTATTTCCGGCAACAGGAGATGGCGACTGTATCTTGAAATTTCGCTGCTTGTGAGCATCGCATTGTGAGTTGGTCGCTTCGTAATTCCGGCCTCATATACGGTCGAACGTGTGGAAAGTCCCACGTTTCTGTGAGGCGACGAGATGTGAAAAATTGTCCACGAATCGGGTCGTAGTGATCAAATACCGTCCTCTGGTGTTTCATTTCAGCTATCTTTCAGATTGCTTGACGATTCACGTAACAGCGATTATCCTGTCTGCGTATCCGTCTGTCTATAACGGAGGACGACGCCATGGATTCGGTTTACTTGATCAGCCTGATAGTCGGTGGATTTTTTGTCGTACTTTCGATTTTCGGTGGCTCCGAACACGAAGCGAATTGTGACGTGGATACGGATTTTGACGCCGGCTTCGACGTCGACGCGAACGTGGAGCACGACTTTAACATCGGTGGATCAGATTTGGACGTCTCCACCGATGTCGGATTTGTCGACCTGTTTTCACTCAGGGCTCTGTTCCTTTTCGCGGCATTCTTCGGCCTCACGGGATCGCTCTTCACCTGGTTTGGAGTCGCAGAACCCATGACCGCGCTCCTCTCGACCCTGACTGGAATGGTGGTGGGTCTTGGAGGGAACTATGTGATCAAAAAGTTTGCCTATGAGCAGATTTCGAGCAACGTAACTGTTGAACATCTTCGCGGGAAAACGGGGCACGTCTTGCTTCCGTTTGGTCCTGAGGATAGAGGAAAAATAGTGGTCGAAGCCAAAGGTCAGAGACTTCAGTTAACTGCCAAATCGATAGCGGCAGACCCCGATGAACAATTCGAGCCCGGCGAGGAAATCGTCATCGTTCGGATCGATGGCCGAGTTGCCGAGGTGATCAAGCCGAATTAAATTAAAGTGTGGAAGAGGTATTCTCGCCTGGGATGAGGATCGAGACACCGAACTGAATTCCAGCGCCTGAGTATGCTCTAGCAACTAAACCGCCAAACCGGGTTAATCCCCGAACGGTAGGAGGTGAAAGATGGAAATTTTTGTTATTCCTGTTGTTCTAATTCTTGGTATTCTGGCCATTCTTGGTATCGTTCGCGCAAATCTCAAAATTTGTCAACCGAATGAGGTCCTGATTTTCAGCGGCCGCAAGCGGCAGCTCAGTGATGGCTCACGGGTTGGATATCGAGTTATTCAGGGTGGGCGCGGATTTCGTATTCCAATCATCGAAAAAGTCGATCGCCTGATTCTGAATACTATACCCATCGATTTGACTGTTTCGAATGCGTACTCGAAGGGTGGAATTCCGCTTACTGTTCGAGCGATCGCGAACGTAAAAATTGCCTCGCACGAACCGGCATTGAACAATGCGATCGAGCGACTTCTTGGGAAGCACCTTGAAGATCTCGCGATGTTGGCCAAAGAAACGCTCGAGGGAAATCTTCGAGGAGTCGTGGCTTCGCTGACTCCGGAAGAAGTCAATGAGGATCGACTGAAATTTGCGAAGGAACTGGTCGATGAAGCCGACAATGATCTCGGGGCGCTGGGATTGCAGCTCGACACACTGAAAATTCAAAGCGTGGAAGATGATCGTGGTTATCTGGATGCCATCGGGCGTCAAAGTACAGCGAGTATTATTGCTGCCGCGGAGGTCGTAGAAGCGGACAATCGCGAGCGCGCTAAACTGGCGGAAGCAGACGCCGATAAGGCGATTGTGAAAGCCCAGAACGAAGTTCGTATTCTGACGGCTCAACTTTCCGCCAAGGCTTCTGCCGAAGAGGCAAAAATCGATATTGCAGCACAGGTTGCCCAGGCAAAGGCCGAGCAGGAATTGGCCGAGCAGGAAATCCTTCTCGCCGAGAAGAGGCAGCGCGCCGAAGTGATTGTCAAAGCGGAGGCGAGTCGATCAGCCAAGCAGGAGGAGGCGAAAGGAGATGCTGCCCGAATTCTAGAAGATGGTCAGGCGGAGGTCGACGTGTTGGCGAAAAAACTGGATATCTGGAAAAATGCAGGATCAGACGCCGAGCGTCTATTCCTGATTCAGATGTTGCCGGACATTCTGAAAGAGATCGTCAAAACCGTCGATAATCTTGAAATCGATAAGATTACCGTCGTGGATTCGGGAGGCGGTGGCCAGGGAGTTCCGGCCGTTTTCAGTCAGATCGCAGGGTCCACACCGGCGCTACTGGAAAGCCTGAAAACCTCGACAGGGATCGACATTGCCGGACTTTTGAGTCGAGCTTCCGAATTCTCGACGGCAGTACCGCAGGCAGCTGATCCTCAAGCTGCGGTTACTCTCGAAGCGGCTCCTGAAATAGTCTCTTCGATCGGAGACGGAGAAGCTGGAAACTCGACAACACCCGACTAATGACCGTCCAGCGGGATCCACCCACAATGGGTGGGCCCAAGACGCCGCCGATCATCTTCGCGAGCATGCCGTGCGGACATCCGCGTACGTGACCAGTCTTGGCGGAGACAGGGCGCGCTCGAAGGCGGCTACCCAGTCCGACGCCCGCGATAACCTGATACGGTTTATCAGAGCGCCGGGTAATTGAAGGACACCCTTCCACGCTAAGCCGTCCGAATGGAGAAGTGCCTCGGTTCCGGCTGACCGACCGGCGGCGACTCTTCCTTCCGAGGTGAACCAGCCTGGATACATCGAGACGATGGAATAGGAAATATCTCCCGCTTTGACCTTCGTGGACTCGTGTGTCGCATGCGTGATTCGATAGAGAGCGTCGAATCGTCCATAGACCAGAACGAGCGCATCGGAGTTATCGCTGTCGATTTCGTAACGACTCGAAAATCGGATTCCGATGCGTCTGTTTTTTCGTTCAATGACGATATCTACCGGATCCTCCCCGTTTGGCGTCCTTATCCAGATACTTTGAGCAACGATCGTATTCCCTTTGCACCAGGCCTTTAACTGCCCGGCTACGGAATTGGAAATATCGGATGACCTTGGACTTCTGGAGAGGCCTTTTCCAGATTCTGATTCCCTGGAAACCGGTGTACGACCCGTGCGAGTGAGCCACTCTACAGTCGGATATGCTGAAGTGCGAACCATGATAACTGGCTTTTTGAATTCATGTTTTTTCTTTGCCAGCAATCTAATTATGGGGGTGTGACATCTAATTGTCATATATCATGTCGACCTATTGACGTCATTCTGCCGCATCCCAGGCTTCGCGCAACCAACCCTCCATTTCGTCATCAAGGTCTGAGAGCGACTGCAATTTGAATCGATTCTCAAAAACTTCCGGATTCATCTGCAACACACTGTTTACCCGTTCAGACGACAGTTCACGCAAAAGACGGATTCCAAGACCCACGTACGTTTTTCTCAGCTTTACGGCTACGAATGTGATACGCCGCTTGGCGAGTATCGCTGTTTTTGCCGGTTCGATCCGACACTCCCCACAGGAGGTAAGCACCTGTTCGATTCCGTGATACAGGGCAACGAATTCGGGAGGTCTGCCAATGAAGTGATCCGCGAGCTCAAACTTGCCGCACGAATGCCACTGGTTATCATTGGCAAACTCCCTTCCGCATACTGGACATTTCCAAGCCACTATCTCATACCGGCACCCAGGTTGGCGGGTGGATCGTGTTGGTCGGTCAATGGAGCCGGACGTTCTTCCGGCCAGACCTCCGATAGATCGTCACCATTGTAGAGTCGACCATTCTTCATCACGTACCGGATCGTATTCGAATTTCGAATGTCATCCAGTGGATTTTTGTTCATGATAACCAGGTCAGCGAGCTTACCAGATTCGATCGAACCCAGATCCTTACCAAGACCTATTGCGTCAGCGCCAAATATGGTTGCCGAACGAAGAACATCGTGGGGTGCCATTCCTCCGGATGCAAGTGACCAGAGCTCCCAATGATAGCCGAGACCCTGCAACTGCCCGTGGCTTCCAACACCAACTCGACCGCCTTCTTCAATAATTTCCTTGGCCATCTTTGCATGTTTCTTGAAGACATGCTCGTCGTCCATGAACCATCCGGATCCCGCCCCACCTCTTCGGCGGGTTTTCTGGTCGATCTCCTCATGCGGTGTAAAACGCCTAAGTTTCAGATCGTCATGGGGATTCTCGGTTGCGAAGTAGTACTCTTCGGCGAATGGACCCCCGTATGAAACAAGTAAGGTCGGCGTGTACGTGATACCGCTTGTCGCCATCAATTTGACGACATCAGAATAGAGCGGAAAAATCGGCAACGCATGTTCCTGACCTGGATACCCGTCAATCATCATGGTCAGATTGTATTTCAGATCCAGACCTCCTTCGGTAGTCGGCATCAAGCCCTGTTCCTTAGCTGCAATTATGATCCACTGACGTTGTTGACGGTTACCCGCCATATACATTTTTATGGTCTTGGTGTCGTAATACTCGCTGTATCGTTTTAGAATATCGCGAGCTGCGTCAAGGTCCTTGATCGGATCCGTTATATACCCACCGAAGACGCCAGGGCCGGTTGAGTAAACCCGCGGTCCGATCATCATTCCGGCCGTGACTTCGTCGCCGTACGTGAGCACATCCGTCGTTTGTGTCTGAGGATCTCGAGTTGCGGTCACACCATAGGCCATATTGGCCTGATAGATCCAGGATGAAGGTTTATGAATTCCCCAAGCCGGCCCCATATGACTGTGCGTGTCCACGAATCCTGGAGTAATCGTCGTTCCCGAAACATCGATCTCATCGGCACCGGCGGGTGTGGCGACGCTAGTCGAGGAGCCTACCTCCGTGATTCGATTATTTATGATCACGATCGCGCCGTCTTCGATCACTTCATCCGCGTTCATGGTCACAAGCCTTGCACCGCGGAGAACGACTGTTCCCTGAGGAATATCGCGTGATGCTTTTATGAGAATTCGATGTTCGTCTGGCTCGTATGGCTTCGTGCCTTCATCTTCGTCCTCGTCTCCATCTTCATCGACTGTGTCTTCGTCCTCATTGACCCCGTCTTCATCACCCTCTTCTTCCTCTTCCTTCTTCTTCGCCTCTTCGGCCTCCTCCTTCACCTTCTTTTCGGCGGCGATGATTTCGTCAATCCGTTTCGCCTCCGCCAGATCGAAACGGAAGTGCGCGTTACCGATAGACCAGTGGACATATTCAGCGTCAGAGCTCCAGGTCGGGAACTGTCCGCCGATTTTCGTGAGTTTTTGAGCCGGGAAGGACGCATTATCTGGTTCGGCAACGCTGATTGTCGGCGTATCCCCGCCCAGCACGGGTACCGTAACCACATAGATCTCATTATTCATCTCAACCAGGGCCTGGTCTCCAACCGGAGCCATCCGTATCAAGCCTGGACGATTCGGCTTCTTCTGCCCGGGTCGGGTCTGGCCGGTCACTTTCAGATGGGCCTTTTCATCCGTTCCGTCCCATCGAATCGACACCAGTCCTTTCGAACGTCCAAAGAGGTAGATACGATTTCTGTCGGTCGTGAAATGAGGTGTTCCTCGACCTTCGGTCGGCGCAATAAAGTTGGTTTCTCCGCCGTCGGCCGACACCCACACGATGTCATCTGCGGTACCGAAACCTCCCGGACCTGTCATGTCCCTGTATGCGCGCGCCGATCCGCGAATGGCCACAATTCTCTTGCCGCCCGGCGCCCAGGCCAGTTGGGTGTAAATTCCCGAAAGCGTCGTCAACTGCTCGGGATTCCCTCTACCGTTGACTCTCGCCTTCATGATGTAGCCTTCGGACCCATCCCAGGTCACGTACGCTATCCACTTTCCGTCCGGTGACCAGGCCGGATGAGCATCGACTGCGTCGCTTTCGGTGATACTCTCGGGATCACCGTCGGGATAGTCCATCACGTAGAGGTTGTCCAGCGCCGTGAAGGCAAGCTTCGATCCATCGGGCGACGGAACCGTGTCACGAATCTGGCGCACCGTGAACGTTGGCGTGTCATCTATCGGGTAATCAAAATCAACCTCCGGCCCCAGATCGATGTCTACGTCGATTTCAAATGGGATTTCTGTCTCCCCGCTGCCGTCGATCGGAATCCGCCAGATCTTTCCTCCATGCGACGCAATCAATGCCTCCGAATCAGGTGTGAATGACATCCCCGGTAGCGCATCGCGCGATGCAACAGATTCCTGATCATCTCGCTGTACCGGGTAGGCCAACCAGTTTTCGTCACCCGTCTCAAGATTTCGTAGAATCAGACCCGTTTCGGCTTCATGTCGCGTACCGTACACAAGCCATTTCCCGTCAGGCGATGGCGTTGGACGAATCGCAGATCCGTATCTGAACGCACGCGTAAACTTCTTTCCGGTCTCACGATCGTACTTCACGATCCAGTATTGGGGGAAGACAGCATTGTATTGCCACGTCCCTGTCCGTTGGGCATACCAGATGTATCTACCGTCCGGACTGAAGGCGGGACCACTAGTTCGTGCCGTTGCGGGCTCTTTTATCAGCTGCGATCCGGAGCCGCCATCCACATGAGCCATCTGTAGCTTCACTGGATTGAAAAAAGTCCCTTTCGCCACAACAAAATAATTCCCGTCAGGAGCCCACTCGGGAGATTCGTATCTATTGTCCTTCCCCTTCGTTAACTGCTTGGTTTCCAGCGAATCCAGGTCAATTGTCCAGACATTCTCCCCGCCATCCCGGTCCGAGACAAAGATTACCTTTTTCCCATCCGGGCTGTATCGTGGTTGTCCGTCAAACGCCATTCCCGTTGTCAGCGTATCTGCCTTTCCGCCGGAAATCGGCAGTGTGTAGAGATCTCCTAGAAAATCAAACACAAGCTGCTGACCGTCAGGACTGACATCAAGAGAGATCCAGGACCCTTCGGTCGCTGAATAGGTCAGTTTTCGTTCGGCGGGAAGAGGTAGGTCGGCCTTTTCATCAATCCTCGATTTGGTGGAATCGTCGACAGCCTCCGTATTGTCTTCATCCTGAGCCTGTGCGTCGGGAATGCCTACGTTCAGAATAAAACACGCTAAGACGAGAGATAGAAACGTTCGAATTCTCATGAAACCGGAATTATCGGGTAAAAAGGTGAATGGCACATGCTGTGTTTGAGGCCGTTAGGATTAAGGAATCAGAATGGAATCCAGAAATGATTTTTCATCGCAGCAGCGCCGGTTGATCGCGGTTCAGTCAGAGCTTCACGGGACCAATGGTAATTGAGAACTCCCGTCGGTTCAAACGAGCAGCCACGTCAACACGGAAAGGTAATCGAAAAGGATACGTCAACCCCAAACCGAGTTCGTGATAAACGCCGCTCATAGCAGTCTGCCCTGAAGTCTCCCAGACCTTTCCGTGTGCCCCGAATAAAACCCAACCTGAACCCTGTTGGGCGAGGCGCCACAGGCCCAGACCCTCCAAGAGCGCCGTTGTAAAGTCATGCTCCCAAAAAATCCCGGCGAGTCGTTTCCCGACGATCGGTCTATCTGAAATCGTTCGAAACGAGCCTGAGAGAGAATAAAACCCAGCCGAACCATCCAATAGCGTAGAACGCTGAACCGGAAGACTTCCGGAATACGTAGCTCCAATCGCCGTTACACGGAGCATGTTCGGCCGATCACGGTTTCGAAAAAATGTCGGCGTCTTCAGTGTCAGCGTCCCGTATACCCTGGTAAAATCGAAATCTGATTGGAGCAGCATCGGTATCGCACGCTCGATGTCGATCGAGAGTCCCGCCGTCTCGGTGCCCAGTTCCAATGCGGTAGAAACTGAGGCTAGTCTTCCATCTGAAATCTTCGGGTTCGCTCTCTGAACATTTCGAACCATCAACCCATTGAAATCCGAATTCTTCTTCAGCGACGAATGATCTTCAAGACTTGCAAATATGCGAAGGCGATTTCGCTGTGAATGGCTACGAAGCTGTAGTCCAGCCTGCAGTTGCTTCAACCTGTAGTAATCGAAGTAGTCATCATAACCCAGGTACGTCATCAGGCCGGGAATGAACAGACCGTACGCCGAGGGCGCTGACACCGGGCGAGTCACATCCAGGCCAGAAAAGAATACTGAGAGTGAATTTTCCACAAATGAAAACGGAACCCCCACGCTCATGCCGTATGAGAAACGCTCTCGATCGATCGGATAGCCAAGCTTTGCGTCCACGATCAGGCCGCTCAGAGCTGCATTCGAGATCTTGATTCCCGGATGCAAACCATCTACACGGTTATACCACATCCAGGCATTTCGAATGAGAAAATCTAAAACGTTGGTGGGTCCTGATTCATCTTCGTCGGAATTTTCTGTGACATCCAGCTCCGTGTACTGTCTCAGCAGTCCGTCCGGTCTGAACGCACGATCGATTGTCATATTCGGATCCAACTTCGAAAGGGATTCGACCTCTCTGGGCGTCAATGGGATGATCGTCGGATTTCGAACGAACAGAAAATCAGAATGGTCAACCAGTGGGTGAATCCTCTGTGTTCGATCGTCGGTGAACATCGAATCCGGGACCGGCACATTGATCGCGTAATTCGATATGCTCGAGATCTGTTCAAATCGCGCGGGAGGATACGTCGAACCCAGTCGTCCGAACACGACAGTTCCGCGGGCCGTCAGATCCAGTGGAACCATGATCCCTGAATCAAGCCCGACATAGTGCTGGCCATAACGGACGGTATAAGACTGAACAGGGGGCGTAACAACGGTTGGTGGCTCAGGATGAGCGTCCAATTCCAAAATGGCGAACAGGGAATCAATGACTGCGATGTGCCCTGTAAACGAAGGGCGAGTCGCGGTATTGGGAGAAAAGTATATGTCCCACACCTTAGTATCATCGATCATCCGATTTCCGCCGAGACGAAATCGATAGATGTTCAGGGCATCTTCATGCGTCGGTGTGGCGTACCGCGTTCCGCGAAGAAGCACCTCATCGTCGTAAAAATTCGGAACGTACTCCGGGCCTGTGAACCGAAACGTCCCACTTCCTCTGGGTCTTATCCGTCTTGCACGAACGATTTCACGGCTGCCGAAATCGGGCCTCCAGAATGCTGATCGAACCGATTCGTTGACCTGGACCGGATCAAATTCGCGGTATAACCAGAATCGTGTGTACACTTCCGCATACGTCGATTCGTATCTAGCTCGCCACTCTCCCTTTTTCTCCAGAACCTGGCGCATAATCTGCACCGCGGGGTCTTCGCCAGACACGATCACCTCACTGAGCTCGACGGGTACCGGTTGTAACTCGATCGAAATCTGATCATCCGTGCGGTCAACAATTTCCCGAGATTCCGTTCGGTATCCAATATGCCGCACGACGAGCACGGCGGGAATTCGACCCAGGGTAATCAGAAAACGACCGTTTTCGTTCGTAATCGTACCCATGTATGTTCCTTCGATCTGAATCGTGGCAGACGATAACGCTTGCCCGGAAACGGCGTCGGTCACAAGGCCACGAATTTGTATCTGCGCTGTTGACTGAAGTGCGGACAGGTGGCAAATCGCAAATGCGATGACTACATATCTGCCCATATCTCCGGTACCCTTCAGCCGAACGTGGTGTTACGGTACTTCTCCCTCGAAAAATCTGTTGCGATCGAACAGTTGTTTGCAACCACAATAAGGACGAAACAGCCTGCTTGATAACGTGTTATTGGCTTGAATATTCTGTTCGAATTCGAAGATTTAATCGGGCAGCCGCGGCGATACCGAATGTATGATCTAATCGGCAAACGGGTTCGAATCCACCTGTACAACAAGAACGGCTTGGTCCTGGGAACTATCCTGGGGCGCGTCGCAGACGTAGCGGCCGACGTCGAGGTGTCCGAAGGGATGAACAAGGATCTGGTCTATGTAGTCGGCCTTGAGACCAGCGACCCTGAAGTCCCTTACAGGAACAGCATGGGAGAAGAAAATGAATCGTGGTTTGCGATCCAGGACGTGGAAGTTATCGATGACGAATCTCCTCGTCTGTTCGTGAATTAACCGTGCCGTCAAAAGTAGATGCGGCCGCGAAGAAACCCGCCGATTTGATCAAAGCCATACTCGTCATCTGGCCCACCCAGGTTGAGTACTCCATTGAAAAGCAGATCAACGTTATCCGCAAATGAATAGGAAATGGACGGTATCACGACAGCGCTTCCGTCTCCGGGATTGACCAGCGTCGCGAACCCGATCGTCCAGAGCTGACCCATCGAACGACTTAACAATCCAACGATCGTGGTTTTTCCGAGCGTTCTTCGAACTCCGGAAAATTTCTCCAACCAGGATTGTGCGGAATAGGGACCGTTCGATTTCCCTCTGCCATTGAAGAAGGCCTCAAGTAGAATCAGGGTCCCGTCGCTGAGCGAATAATTTCCTCCAATAGTGAGTTCACCCCAACGCTGATCGCCCCTTCGTGACCAGGTGGCTTCAGACCAGACTCCAAGACCCAACAGCTCTCCGGTGATATCACCACCGACGACCAATCGGCGTCCGAGTTTGCCTGAAAACGGCCGCGGAGAATCATCCGTGGTCGACGCCACCAGACCCGACACGTCGAATCCGGAAATGTGGTGTCTCAGTCTGACTACTCTTCCACTGTTATCGATACGACCGTTCGGAATAAAGCCCGCCAGCAGTTCACTCATCGGTCCCAGCGCCAGGCGAACGGATATCGCACCGACGCCTTCTCGATCATAACCGGGCTCGAACGCATTTTTAGGACGAAACAGTTCGGTGGGATTAAAGACCCATGCTGCGCCCCATGTTAAATACTGCTTACCCGCGGTAACCTCGATCAGTCGAGACCCCAGAACGATATACGCATGATTTAGAAAATTCTGATTCTTCAGCACCGTTAGTACGGAGTCCCGACCAAATCGAATTCCATCCGGAAGAAAATCCGATGCCTCCAACCGGGTGTCTCCGCGGTACAACTGATAGATGACTCCAACCGAGGCTCGACTACCGCGGCCGGCACGTACATTGAAATCAGCTCGAAAACGATCGTAATCAATCTGACGCCAGCGGTCGCCCGTGCGGGTTAGACTGTATTGGTGTTCCAGATACCCTGAAAGTCGGGTATCCAGCTGAGCCTGGGCCGATCCGACATCAATAGCGGCCACAATGAAGAGGGCGAACAGAATCGCTCGTAACCGTCCGCTTTGACTCATGCTACGTTCCAGATTCCAGATGACGGATGGTAAATATGTAATCTGGCACGTCCGCGTTGAAATCGAGCTCCAGAAACTGGAGCGACGTCTTCGTTTCGGATTGAAGGGCATTGTTCAAATCGATCCGAAATGGATACCATCGACCGCCGATTTCACGGATATCACTCATGAGAGCAGTTTTTAAAAGCTTGCCACTACGGGCGAATCGTTCTTCTTTGAGCGGAACCCATTTCTCTGAGTCCACCCAAATGCGACGGGATGGATATGAAACGTCTTTTCTTTTTGCCGTCAAGTAAAGTACGAGGCTGGGCCTCCCCGATAGCGTATCCGATCGTTCAAGAACGGCGTCATAATCCTCACTCATGCTGGGGTTCTCGCTGGCATCACCGTACGAAAAATCACTCCCCATCAGGCCCTGTCTTAGCATGTGTCCCTGAATTCTTACGCTTTTCCCTGCGCGGGGAAGAAAGATCCACATGTTATCGTCGAGCCGGAGGAACCGACTTCCGGCATCTCTCGCGGGTGAGACAAATTCCAGAAATGACTTTTCTGTACCGATTCCCCATGAATTGAACTCCAGCTCACGAACGTCGCCTCCCCGATACGTAATGGTCATGACGGCCCGGGTTCGAGCCGTGCGAATGGTCATGTTTTCATCCACGCGTCGAAGGATCTCTTCCGCTGTCGGTTGGGCGCTGCTTTCATCCGTCGTCCAATGTCCAAAGAAGAGAACAAAGACGAACAATATGTTCGATGGCGTCAATCTTATGAATCGATTGTCCATTTAATCGGGCATTTTAGTCATGCATCGCCTCTGCAGGGGTTTTCCGAACGGCCCGCCAGGCCGGATAGCAGGAAGCGAGTACCGCCGTCAACATACCAAGCAACGCGCTTGCCAGACTGTAGGCGAGGGTCCAGTTTGGATACATGATACTCTTGAAAGGCACGTCGATGTTCGTGGTTGCAGCGCTTACGTCAATTCCTATTTGGGATATCCAGATGGCGACTGCGGTACCTAACGCTCCGCCCACCAGAGCACCAACGAAGCCGATGGCCAGACCCTCCAAGATGATCAACCGAGCAATGTCCCATCGCCGTAATCCCAGGGCTGCGAGCATCCCGAATTCCCGGGTACGCTCCATGACGGTCATCATCATGGTATTTACGATAATCAGGCTAGCCATGAGAAGTAAAATGAACAGAATGATACCCATCAACGGGCGAGTTGAATCCATCATCTTAACGAGTGGCCCCTGCTCCGTCCACGACAGTACCTCGAGATCATCCAAACCGGCGCTCTCAAATCGCGAAATAAGATCAGCGGCTAGCACATCCGCCTCATCCGGCTCGGCGGCGAAGACTACAATTTCGGTGGCACCGTCCTCGAGATCGATGAGGAGCTGGGCCTCGTCGATCGATGTGAGCATTAAACGACTGTCGAGCGCAGACAGACCCGTCGTTCCGATTCCGGTTACGACGAACCGCAGAGCACCCAATGAACGATAAGATGTCTGAGTAAGAAGCGTCAGTGTGTCGCCGAGGCTCGCGTCAAGGCGCTCTGCCATCCCTTCCCCAATCAGCAATTCTGAAAAACCGGCCGGGGAACCTGGGTTCGGCAAACGACCCGATGTGACCATGGCGGACGGATTCAAGTAGCCTTCCTCGGCATCCAGATCTACACCCAGCAGCATTCCGGGCCTATTGGAATCGACCCCATCAACGAGTACAGCCGCCCGTATTCTGGGTAGAACAGCGACAACGCTTTCGTTCATCTCAACAACAGGCATTATTTCCGACAGATTGCGAATACCGAGATGTGCCGGCAACGAACGATCACGCTCTGAATATCCTTCTTTCCGAATTCGCACATGCCCGGACTCCGTCTTTGAATAGGTGTCGAGTATGCTATTCATGATGCCGTCAATATGAGAAATCGCATATGTCATCGAGGCGACGGCCACGGCCACAGCGGTAGCAGTAAGAAGCGTGCGTCTCGTATTTCGACGGGTGTTTCGCCATGAGATTCGCCAGAACGGAATATTTCTTTCGAGCTCAGGCATGGCTGTCAGACATCCCTGTTATACATCGCTGGTAAACATTGCTGTTATACATAGCGTAAAGCGGTGGCCGGTCTGAGGCGGCTTGCACGAACCGCGGGATAAAGAGAAGCGACGGCGGACAGGATTCCCGTCATCACCCAACTCACAGCGAACAGCGTCATACTCATCGCCGGGTACATCATGTCTTTGATGGGATAGCCTATATCCATGTCTCCATACAACGCAGTGAGATCTATCCCCGTACTGGCAAAATAGCCGACGACGAGCAGAGCGAAGACGGTTCCGATCGCACCGCCAACGAATCCAGTCAGGGCACCTTCGACCAGAAATAGACCACGAATGCCGCTCGCCCTGAATCCCATTGCCATCAGTGTTCCGATTTCTCGCGTGCGCTCGTACGTGGCCATTACAATCGTATTCGTGATGCCAACGATCGCCATAATCACGAAGATGGAAAGGAAAATGCCCTGCGCTGTACGCTTCATCTCAACCAAAGCCAGGAAGTCCTCTTCGATTTCCTCCCAGGTCTTGATTTCCAGATTGGACTGATCGCCGAGCGCAGCCGACAGATTCTGAATAACGGAGGCTTCTGAGGCGTACGGTTGAAACCGAATCGCAATTTCCGTCGCTTCGCCTCCCGTATCCAGCATTTCCTGAGCGATCTCCAATGGCAAAAGGAATCCGTTCCGATCAATCGCCGGAAATCCCGTTCCCAAAAGGCCAATAATATCGAGGTCAAGCGCTTCATAGGCCCCATCACGTGTTTTCAAGAGAACCGTCAGGTAATCGCCGCTTTTCACATCGAAAAATTCTGCCAGACTGACGCCTAGTAGCATCCCTTCGACTCCCTCTTCCAGATACGAACCGTCTACAACCGCCTCCTTGATCCGGAACACATCTGAGTCGCTCCCTCTGATTCGAATTCCGGTCCCCAGGCTTGTGATTTGATCGGCCCCATCGGACAACTGCGCCGAAAAAGCGAGGCGTGATGTGGTCGCCGCGACTCCATCAACCGAGCGAATCAGTGCTTCCGTTTTATCCGGAGAGGTTAACATAAAATTGAGTGGCAATTCATCTCGATTTTCGAAGTACCCATCGGCATAGACTTTTGCGTGCGCCGTCTGATAGTTGATCAAGTTGTCGAATGATTGGCGCTCGATTCCGATGAGCATAGCCGTCAATATTTCCAGAAGAAAAACTGCAAATCCGACGGTGCTGGCCGTGAGTAGTGTTCGGCGACGAGATCGGGCCAGATTCCGCCATGCGATCCGCACGGTCGTCCCGATTCCTATCGTGCCGGCAATGAGATCATCAGATGGCATGCTGTACGGGCTCCGTTCTTTCATCCGATTCGATTTTCCCGTCCCTGAGCAGAACAAGGCGGGTCGCATGCTCCATAACGAGCGGATCGTGCGTAGAAAACACAAATGTCGTCCCGAATTTTTCGTTCATCGTCTGCATCAGGACCATAATCTCCTTCGCCGTCTCGCTGTCCAGATTGGCCGTTGGTTCATCGGCCAGGACAATAGTCGGATTCTTGACGAGGGCTCTGGCTATTGCGACCCGTTGCTGCTGGCCTCCGCTCAGTTCATTGGGCCGACGGTCCAGTAGATCACCGAGCCCCACTTCCACCAGGATCTTCTCAACTTTACGCCTCCGTTCCTCCCGATTGGTCATGCCCCTGAGCTGTAAAGGCAATTCCGCATTCTCCACAACGGTCAGGACGGGAACCAGATTGAACGTCTGAAACACGAACCCAAGATTGGTATTCCGGAAGTCCGCCAACGTCTTGTTGGAAAGACCGTTGATCGAATGACCGCCGATCCAGATATCTCCCGAACTCGCCCTATCGAGCGCTCCCAACAAATTGAGCAGTGTCGTTTTTCCGGAACCCGATGGACCGGCCAGAGAAAGAAAGGCGCCTTTTTCAATATCGAGATCTACGCCACGAACGGCCGGGACCGATAAATCGCCTACGCGGTATGTCTTCGTTACGTTTCTAACGCGAGCGGCCAGTTCAGCTCCGTTCATCTCTTCTCACCCTCATCTGGGTAGTTCTCCTTGATCGTGATGGGCATTGCGACGGGCAACGCGTAGCGCGTAATATCGGGTTCCGAGAGCCGCCTGTTCTGAATACGATTCCTATTTCATAGTATTATCTCTCTCCAGATCGACCTGGATGACCCATGAATAGCGCTAATGCTGGTGGTTATCGACTCTGGATTCCCAGCCCCTCCAATATTTCAATCGGGGTCTACAACATCCTCGGAAAGCGGGTGCGGATGTTGGAACAGGGATACCGGGCGAGCGGAGAGCACAAAGTTGGGATCGACGGTACCGGGTTATCAAACGGAATCTACTTCGTACGGCTCACCGCTGGAAACTTCAGCCAGACGCGGAAGATGGTTGTCGCTAAATGAACAACAGCGAGTTAAACCCACTCGAATTGTAGACCATTATGGCCCCATGAGAACACACCTCGGTTTTGTTCAGTCATACGTATTCGTCATTCTTGGATTTGCTTTTCCTGTGGTGAGCGGCGCCCAGAACAACACCCCGTTTATAATTACGGGATCTGTTCCTGCGAACGGTGCAACGTCCGTCCCATCGTCTTTACAGGTGGAATTCAGGTTTTCTGAACCGTTCGAGGCGACAGCTAATTATTCGAGCGGCCTACCAATTGGAATTTTCGATCCAAATGGTACCATCATCCCACGAATAACGGGCTATACGGTCTCGCCTGACCAACTCAGTCTCACGCTGGAAATATCAAATCCAGAAAATTCCGATCTGTCGCTCGTGATCACGGGGGCGCATAGGTCTGACGGTCAGAATTTATGTAAGCCGTTTGCCTTCAACTACACCACGAGACCTACTTTAGGATCAACATCCGTCAGTGGAATGTGGTTTATGGTGGTGACGAAAGGAAGCTCTCGTTGTAGGGAGCCCGGGGTGATCGCAGCACTCTTTGATGCTCCGATGGATCAAGGCGGTGAATATTTGTATTCGGCCGTTTCCGTCGGCTTCGATTACATGATTACAGGTGTCAGACCGGGGATTTACTGGCCGTATTATTTCTACGATATGAACAACAACGGAGAAATCGAGCCAGAATTCTACGCGGTGGGCGCAACCGGTGTTGAGGTGTCAGGCTACGACAGTAATCAAGACGGCATAATCGAATCAATTTCGACCCTATCGGGTGATCTAAGTGGGATACATGCAGATGTACTCTTGGCAACATTGGTCGAAGAAGAAACAAGTCTGCATGACTTCATACTTGAGGATGCTTACCCCAACCCCTTCAGTCCAGTTACAACGATTCGGTACACGCTGCCACGACCCAGTGACGCAAGAATCGAGGTCTACGATCTGCTGGGAAAACGCGTACGGATGCTGGAAAGTGGATTCAAACCAAGCGGCGAATACGAGATCACTTTCGACGCGAGCGGTCTTTCATCCGGTGTGTACTTCTACACAATGAAAGCCGAGGAATTTCGCGAGACGAAGAAGATGATGGTCACGAAATAAGTGCACCCCGTTTGCACTACCGCCGTTTCTAGCCAGTCCTTACACTTACGATCAGACGCACCCTTTCGCCCATCTGGCACTGAGAGGCTGATTTTTATCATGGAAATCAGTCATGAACCCATCTTCTTTTAGAGCTACGTCCATCATCGGCGTGTTGACGCTTCTCCTGGCGCCCGCCTCTGGCTTGGCCCAGCAAATTGGCACATGCCCGCCGTCGCAGGGCGAAGCCTATCTGGATATCAATAACGTTCGTGCGAGAATTGTGAACACGGGTGGCCTTTTCTACCGAGGCGAGCCATCTGTGTACGAAGTCCCTATCAATTCTGGCAAGAATTCGATATTCGCCAGTGCACTTTGGATAGCAGGAATGGTCGATGGAAAGCTGGTCGCCTCCGCAGCTAGATATGGTAACAATGAACTCTGGGCCGGGCCACTTGACGACGCCGGCAACCCTCCCGAAGATTGCTCGGAATACGATAGACTTTACAAGGTCAGCCGGTCGGATATGGTTTCATACGAGACCACAGGGATTGCGACGGATGATCTTCGCCAATGGCCCACCGGTTTAGGTGCACCCACGCTGGACTTGGAAGGGAAGAAAATCGATTTATCAGTTCAGCCTTTTTCAGACCGGTGGACGCGAACGATTAATCTCTCTGCCGGCGAACGACCAGCGATCCGGGGCGATCAATCTATTTGGTGGGTGATGAACGATCGTGGAAACGTCCATAATTCAACGGACACGGAGCCGATGGAAATCGAGGTTCATGGATTGGCCTTTGCTGCCTCGTCCGGTATCGACGCCATCCATAACACAACCCTGTATAATTTCCGAATCATAAATCGAAATATGCTGCCAATCACGGATGCATATGTAGGTCTCTTCGTTGACTCGGATCTCGGAAATTTTGACGACGACCTAATTGGATCTGATACAAGTCGTGGAATGGGATTCACGTACAATGGTGACAATGACGACGAGGATTTTGACGGCAACAATGACGGTGTGGATGAAGAAGGGTATGGCACAGCTCCCCCTGCAATCGGAGCTCTATTCTTGGAAGGACCAAAAGCTGACAACGATTTCGTTGACAACGACCAGGATGGAATTGTTGACGAGACGGGAGAGCGAATGCGAACTACTACAATATCTTGGTTTAATGGCGGAGCCGGAGTGATGGCGACCCCGACTACTGGCCGACATTATTACTTGTTGTTACAAGGCAGATGGAAAGACGGACGGCGCATGACATTTGGCGGAGTCGGAACCAGCTCCCGTGGTCATTCGGATTCGACCAACTTTCTTTTTCCCGGCGACCCTGTAACTCGCAGATTCTGGTCAGAACTCAATATAGATGATCAAGGAACGGCGCGAGAGCCGGGAGATCGGCGATTTTATATCGCGTCTGGGCCGTTCTCACTGGGACCCGGTGAAGAAACGGATATTACCGTCGCGATTGTCTGGGCGAGAGGCAAAGATCATCTCGACTCTATCACAGAACTTCGGAAGGCCGCTGACCAGATCCGGACAGCATATGAGACCGGGTTTCTGAACGATCCAAGATCTCTTCCTGAAATCCAGATCCCGCCTCAGCCTAACCCAGCCGCAGCACTCGGTCACAACTTCCCTGAGCCGTTCACAGATCAAACGACGATAATCTATCGCCTCCCGCATCCAACCTAC
>BTQE01000036.1:0-25669 GCA_036985715.1 Rhodothermia bacterium | reverse complement strand
AAGCGGACAGTACCGAAGTCTCATGGACGAATCGAGTCTATGGGGGTACCTATGAATACCAGTCCAACCAGATTCCTCTTGTTGTCCGGGTGGCGGCCGGTTGGTCTTCCATGAACAGTGAATTTGGACCGAAGGCAGGCCCGGAGCGAGTTGCGGACGTCGAAAGCTTCGATTTGAAGCTCTATGCATCATGGCTTCTGCGGGCAGGAAGTATCGATCTGGGAATCTCAAGGAGAAAATCTACGCTCTCGTATGAGTTGGACGAGCTTTTCCAGGATTACACGTCCGCTTCCGAGGACCTGACGGAAGTCGAAGCGTTCGTGTCGACGAATCTGTGGCTCGGAAGCGAGAAATTGAATATCAACCCAGGCGTTCACATGTATGCTCTGACGGCTCGAAGTCGATCGTGGCTCGAGCCTCGTTTTCGAATGTCGTGGTATCCGCTCGGCCGGACAGGATCGCTCACCCTGCACGCGGCGTGGGGGATCTATCACCAGGCAATCGTCGGATTGAACGACGAGCGAGATCTTGGAAATCAGTTCACCGCGTGGGTAGTTACGCCTGACGACAGGGACATCCCCAAATCCGTACATACGATCGCCGGCTTGTCATATCGACTGGCCCCGTGGTTGAATATGGCGGTGGAGGGGTTTTACAAGAAGTACGAGGGGTTGTCCGTACCCATTTTCAGCTCGTTTCCAAGTTTTACGACAGCGCTTCAGTCCGCAGACGGGATAGCCCAGGGTATCGACGTTCGGCTTGACATGCAAAATCGGCCATTTATAGAGAATACGACACTGAGCGGCTATCTCACCTACGCGTTTGCGGAGGTGGAGTACGACGCGGGTGGCCTTATTTACAACCCTGCTCACGACCGGCGTCACCAACTGAACGCGTTGCTGACCGCGGACCTTCATACCGTATCGATGACCGTGCAATTCCAGTACGGATCGGGACTGCCGTTTACGCAATCGGGTGGTTTTGACAAATGGTATCTGTTGACTCCCGATGTCGACGTGGCTTCCGAACCCGGGCAGGATCGAATTCTCTACGCGGAGCCGTTTGAAGGACGCCAGCCGAACTACGCTCGGATGGATCTGTGGCTTGAGAAACGCATCGAGCAGGGCAGGAACGTGACCACGCTCCGGGTAGGCGTCGTGAATCTTCTGAACCGCGATAATCTGTTCTATTACGATCTTTTCGAGTTCAGACGGGTGGATCAGCTTCCACTTATTCCCTCGATCGGTGTTAAGCTCGAGCTCCGATAGTCCGCCTGGCTTCAATCTGGAAAAAGTGATGCATCGATCCCCGGGATGACTTTCAGGGCGTTTCGGTAGTAGAGGTTTCGAATGACATCATCCGGAAGGTCGAGTCCGTACAGCTTCCAGTGGGCGTGTCGCTTTCGGTAGTAATCGAAAAACTCGTCGGCCGTTTCAAACGTTCTGAAATAGACGCGATACTCATCGACGGCCCAGGCGTCTTTTCCAAACATGACGCGTTCCTTGTAATCGATCAGGAACTGCCGAGCCGTTCGGGGTTGGCGTCCCAGCTCAGCCAACACGGCGCCCAGCTCCGTATACATGTTGGGGAATTCCTCCATGAGGGACGACAGACCCGCCAGGTCGTTTCCATACCATCCCAGATGGGCATTGATAAACGTGGTACCCGGGTGCTTGCGGAAGACGTTATGCTGCTCGTCCATCATCTCTTTCCACGATGGATATTTGTCCGGGTCCCGGTAGCGTTCAGGACGCTGCTTCAGCTCCAGCCAACGCTCATTGTATCGGTCTCGCGGAGACCAGAAAGGCGATGGTTCGCCGGTATGAATAAGGACGGGAATCCCCAATTCTCCACTGAGGGCCCAGACAGGATCGATTCTCGGATCGTCGACCGCTACTCGATTTCCTTTGGAATCTTTTATTGACAATCCCAGGCTCTTGTAGACTTTCAATCCCTGTGCGCCGCCGGCCACGTCTTCTCTAAGCTGAGCCACGGCGCGGTCCGTCCAACCCGGCTTGTCGATTCCGTCAAAATCGACGTTCGCGAAAACGATAAAGCGAGAAGGATATCTTCCCAGCATCGCATGCACCGTAGCTTTGAGCTTATCCCCGGAACCCCCGCTTAGATTGACGGCTACCGCCATGTTAATGGAATCCATTTGCTCAACCACCTCGGCCATCTCCTCATCTGAATAGGAGGCAGCCCCAAAGTGGTGACTGTGTACGTCGATGAACGGGTACTTGGCCATCTCTATCGGATGTTCGGCCACCTTGAGCGTAGATACCGGTTCGTAATCCTCAATGGACATGGACTTCAATTGCTCCTGCGAGCATGCCTGTAGAGCGAGTACGACCGCAATGAAGAGAGGAGATAGTCGTTTTGACATGTGCCTGGGCATTCTGGGATTTCGTCGAAATTCGGCTGAAAAGAACCAATCGGATGGCATCGGGTTCACGCACGCACACCTCATGACGGGATTATGATCATCTCGTTTCTAAGGCTTGCGTCCACTTAGTCAGTATACGGATGAACGACATCATCACGAATGAACTGCAGTTCACGCTCAAGTCGGAGTTTGAACCCACGGGCGATCAGCCCCGCGCTATTGCGGAGTTGACCGAAGGTGTACTTCGTGGCGACGGGCAACAGACACTACTGGGAGCGACAGGTACCGGGAAAACGTTTTCGATTTCCCACATGATTCAAAACCTGAATCGCCCCGCTCTGGTCATGAGTCACAACAAGACGTTGGCGGCCCAGCTCTATGCCGAGTTCAAGCACTTCTTTCCTGAAAACGCCGTCGAGTTTTTTATCTCGTACTACGATTACTATCAGCCGGAGGCCTACATCGTCCACTCGGATACATACATCGAGAAAGACATGTCGGTTAACGAACGCATTGATCGGCTCCGTCTCAAGACGACGAGTTCGTTGATCTCAGGGCGGCCCGACGTCATTGTAGTAGCCAGTGTCTCGTGCATCTACGGACTCGGATCGCCGGAGGAATACCGTTCACAGATTGTTCAGGTGAAGGAAGGGGTTGAAATCGAACGAAATGAAATGCTCCGTGGCCTGATTTCGATCTTTTACACGAGAAATGATATCGAATTTATCCCGGGTACATTTCGCGTTCGCGGCGATGTCGTCGAGATTTTCCCTGCCTATCTGGAGGACCAGGCTTACCGTATCGAATTCTGGGGAGATACGGTCGAAAAAATCAGCGTGTTTGAGCCGATTTCGGGGAAGGAGATTACCGCCGAAAAATTCTTGACCGTTTATCCGGCCAAGATATTTGTTACGCCCAAGGAAAAACTGGACGAGGCCATCAAGACGATCGAAGAAGAACTCAGATGGCGCCTCGCTGTGCAGCGAGAAAACGGGATGATGCTCGAAGCCCATCGACTTGAGCAGAGAACACTTTTCGATATTGAAATGCTGCGGGAGGTCGGGTATTGTGCCGGTGTCGAAAATTACTCGCGTCATCTCACGGGCCGCTCACCGGGGGAGAGGCCGTACTGTCTGCTCGACTATTTCCGAGACGACTTCATCACCATCATCGACGAAAGTCATGTGACGTTGCCTCAGGTGAGGGCGATGTACAACGGCGACCGGGCCAGAAAACTTACGCTGGTCGAACATGGATTCCGGCTGCCTTCTGCCCTGGATAATCGTCCGATGACGTTCGAAGAATTCGAGGCGAAAACGGGTCAGATGATCTATGCGAGTGCCACGCCAGGCGACTATGAATTGGAGTTGTGTGGCGGCGTGTTCGTCGAACAGGTGATTCGACCGACCGGTATTCCCGATCCTGAAGTTGAAGTGCGACCCACAAAAAATCAGATCGATAACCTTTTGGAAGAAATTCGGATCGTATCGGAGAGAAGCGAACGCACGTTGGTGACCACGCTGACCAAACGGATGGCTGAGGACCTGGCCGATTATCTGGATTCGTACGGCCTCTTGGTCCGGTATCTACACTCTGATATCGCTGCGCTGGATCGTGTCGAAATACTTCGCGGGCTTCGCCTCGGTGAGTTCGATGTGCTGATCGGCGTGAATTTGCTCAGGGAAGGATTGGACTTGCCGGAAGTATCCCTTGTTGCCATCATGGACGCAGACAAAGAAGGATTTCTCCGAAGCGATCGGTCACTCATTCAGACGGCCGGACGCGCAGCGAGAAACGTCAATAGCAAGATCATCATGTATGCCGACAAGATGACCGGGTCCATGCAGCGAATGATGGATGAAACCGAGCGTCGACGAGAAATCCAGAGCGCGTACAACGAGGCCCATGGAATCGTACCCACCACGATTCGCAAATCGATCGATCAGATCATGGAAAGCACCGTGATCGCCGAGGAAAAGCATGTAGGTGGAGGACCCGCTTCCACGTACTATAGCGGTCCGGATCAACTGAAAGCGGTTGCAGATCCGGTTCTAAAATACCTTACGGACGATCAGAAGAGGGATCTATTGGTCCAGCTCAGGCGGGAGATGGAAGAGGCAGCGGAGAAGCTGAAATTCGAAAAGGCTGCTGAGATCCGAGATACTATCGCGCAACTTGAGAACGATTTGGATGCGAAGTGAGCTTGTCAGAGGACGGTGGTTGGCGTGGCTGATCGCGACGGTCGCGATGCTACCAGTTCGGCCGTCGGTGGCTCAGGAGCTGTTACCTCAGGAAATATTGCTTCGGGAATCGCTACCTCTTAACACGAGCTGCGGGCTCCTGGATCTGTACTGCATTTCTCTCTTTTCCACTCCTCGGGCCCTGCAAGCCACGGGACGAGCGGTTTTGGCCAGGCCGCGGACACCATTCGGCGTGGCAGTATCCCGGGATGGACGGCAGCGTTATCTGATCGATCTTACGATTGAAGGACTACCCCCACCTGAGGACCTGGGTCCGTACACGACGTACGTCGTCTGGGCCACGACTCCGGAACTAAAACCGATCTATAATCTCGGTACGGCAGGGAACGGACAATTTGAACTGAGGGAGGTCTCTCTCAACAAGTTTCTGATTTTTGTCAGCGCAGAGGCGGAACCTGGTGGATCGGATCGCGAGGGCCCGCTTGTTCTCCGGGGGCAGTCAGCAAGTAGTAGAATGAAGGCCCACGGCGCTTTTCAGATTGCGTCCATTGGAATTGCCGTTGGCTCGATCGGCTCTGAAATGGAAAGGGAAGACGCCGCTCACGGACTCGATCATAAAATGCAGCGGTGGATGTCGCCACCCATGCATGCGCTCGTACCAGTGATGCCGGGGATGGAGCGTCTCCGACCATTTGGGGAGCCCTGGATGCTGGATGGAATTGAAGGGGTCAACGCCGTCCCGTCCAAACCGCGACAGGTTTATCAGATGGCGGACGGCGATTCGCTGGTGCTGCGCGCAGGCCCCGTCCTTAAATCGGTCGGTGGAAAATCATTTCTGATGTATGGATACAACGATCAGATCCCCGGTCCCGTCATTGAGGTGTCACAGGCGGCAACGATTGTGGTTGATTTCATAAACGATACGGCCCAACCGAGTTCTATTCACTGGCATGGCCTTCGGCATGACAATCAATTTGATGGCGTCCCAGGGGTCACGCAGGAACCGGTCGCTCCAGGGGAGACGTTTCGATATCTCGTTCATTTCCCGGATGCCGGCATCTACTGGTACCACCCCCACTATCGTGAAGACATTCAGCAGGACCTGGGCCTTGCGGGTAACATACTGGTCCGATCGGCGGATCCGGAGTACTTCTCGGCCGTCGATCATGAAGAAATACTGGTACTCGACGATTTCCTGGTTTCAGACTCAACTGCTGTTCCGTTCGGCGGTACGTCGGCCAACTATATGTTGATGGGTCGATTCGGGAATACGCTTCTCGTTAACGGAGAGACGCGTTATCAACTGACGGTCGAGGTCGGTGATGTGGCCCGGTTTTACATCACGAATGTGTCCAACACCCGCACCTTCAACCTGTCGCTGGACGGCCACATGATGAAGGTCGTCGCCTCGGATATGGGTCGATTTGAACAGGAGGTACTCGCAGAAAGTGCCGCTATTGCTCCGGCAGAGCGCTATATCGTCGATTTTCGGTTCGAACAGGAAGGCTCGTACACGCTGGTAAACAGGATTCAGTCCATTAATCATCAATTGGGCGTCTTCTTTTCTGAGATTGACACATTGGGGACTATCCGTGTTGGCCCGAATACGTCGGAGGGTGAGAGTCTTGCGTCGGTGCCCGATCTCAGGGAGAGAAGCGACGTGAAGCAGGAAATCGATCCGTTCAGAGGGTATTTCGATCGAGAGCCGGATCGGGAACTGGAGCTAACGCTTGAGACCGACGATCTTCCGCCGGTCATTACGCAGTTCATGCGTCTCGGCCGAATCTACTTCAGTCCGGTTGAGTGGAGTGGTACGATGCCCATGATGAACTGGGCGACCACCGGAAAGGATATCAAGTGGATCATTCGCGATGCCCGATCCGGCGACGAGAACACGAATATCGATTGGAGGGTGCCGCGAGGAACCGTCGAGAAAATTCGAATCCACAATAGGCAGGATGCTGCGCACGCCATGCAACACCCCATCCATCTCCACGGTCAGCGATTCCTTGTTGTGAAATACAATGGCCGCCTGGTTGAAAATCTCGCCTGGAAGGACACCGTTCTCATTCCAGCGGGAATGACGGCCGAGCTGGTCGTGGACTACACGAATCCGGGAAGGTGGATGATGCACTGCCATATTGCCGAACATCTGGAATCAGGGATGAAGCTGGTGTTCGAGGTAACGGATTAGCAGATCAGACGCTATCGCTTTATTATGGTCTCCCCTGCATTGGTATGGACTCCATTCTTGGCTCACATGTATTCTTCCACCAGATCGCTGTGCCCATTCGTCATGCGTAGAACATTTATTCTTTTTTTCCTCCTGGCCTTCATTATCAACGTTGCAGCCGCTCAGGAAGAGTTTAGTGCGAACGTCTCCCAGTACATAAAATACGAACGAGGCACGATCGCACTCGAAAATGTGACCGTCATCGACGGGACGGGAAGTCCCGCTTCACCAGGCCAAACCATTCTCATCGAGAACAGCCGAATTTCAGCCGTAGGTCCTGTTGGCGAGGTCGCTATCCCGGAGGGCGCCCAAAGAATTGATCTTACCGACCACACGGTGATTCCTGGTCTGATTGGGCTTCACGATCACACGTACTACACGACATCCCAGCGGCAGATTCAGCTCAGTTTCAGTGCACCGATGCTCTATCTGGCATCCGGAGTAACGACCATCCGAACGACTGGAAGCTATGCCCCTTACGCCGAGTTGAGTCTGAAGAGGACGATTGACCGGGGGGCGGCCGTAGGCCCCAAGATTTTTGCCACGGGACCCTATATCACGGGTGGCACGGGGATGAGCACGATGTCGCAGCTAAAAACCGCGGAAGATGCTCGAAGGGTGGTTAGATATTGGGCCGAAGAGGGGGTTTCCTGGTTTAAGGCGTACACACTGATTTCGCGAGCTGAGTTGGGTGCGGCCATCGATGAGGCGCACAAGCGTGGCGTCAAAGTGACCGGGCACCTGTGTTCGGTCACTTTCAAAGAGGCCGTTGCTCTCGGTATTGATAACCTGGAACACGGTTTCTTTACAAATACAGACTACGATCCGAATAAGGAGCTGGACGAGTGTCCGGGAGGATTCAGGACAACGCTGGCGGAAATTGATATTTCCAGTCCCGAAGTTCAGGAGACGTTCAAAGCGATGATCGACGCGGGCGTAGGGATGACGTCGACGCTCGCAGTCTACGAGATGTTCATTCCGAATCGTCCACCCCTGGAGCAGCGCGTCCTGGATGCAATGTCGCCGGAGGTGCGTCAGGAGTTTCTACAGACACGTGCGCAGATCTCGGAGAAAAACAATCAGCTCTGGGGAAAACTGTTCAAAAAGGCGCTCGAGTTTGAATACGCCTTCGTTCAGGCCGGGGGCACGCTCGCTGCCGGCGTTGATCCCACCGGATATGGAGGAGCATTGCCCGGATACGGCGATCAGAGAAACTACGAACTCTTACTGGAAGGCGGGTTTACGCCTGTGGAGGCAGTTCAGATAATCAGTGCCAACGGCGCGAAGATTCTCGAGATCTACGACAACACGGGCTCCATTGAAGTAGGGAAACTTGCGGATCTAGTTGTCATCGACGGCGACATTGAGGCGTATCCGGCGTCTATTAGAAAAGTGCGCTATGTCTTTCGGGAAGGGGCTGGATTTGATTCGGAACTTATGATTGAAGCCGTTCAAGGACTCGTTGGAATTCAATAGGCCATTGTCAGTTTTATCGCCAGGGTTAAATACATCGCCAGGTTCAAGTACATCGTTGCCGTTCTCGTTCTGGTTTCGACGGGCTGTAAAGAACCCGCCATTGAGATCGAGGATAATTCGGAACCGCTTTATTTTGAAACCATAGGTCGCGGCCAGACGGGTGTCGGGCGCGATACGGTGGAAGTCATTGTGCGGGATTCCGACTCATGGGCTCTTGTCAGCGCAGGCGTTCGACCGCTGGCCCCGTTTAAATCGGTCGACTTTACCCAGGCAATGGTTGCGCTGATCGCTCTTCCGACGGAATCGGGCGGGTATATGATTGAAGTTGAGACGGTTGAATCTCTGGATGGGATAATTACGGTCTCCTACCTGGTTAGTGAGCCTGGAACGGATTGTATCGCTCCGACGGCCCTGGCGCTTCCCTTTCAGGCCGTGTTCTTAAGGCGAGAAGAAGGGGAAGTTCGATTCGTTCGACGCACCGAAACGTACAGTTGTGAAATGTAGCTCCGGGACCAGACAGGGGACTCCGGCAGCTTTTAGTCGAGCACCGGTTTTTCAACCAGTTCATCCGATTCAATCAGGCCGTCTCGTAAACGGACAATACGTCGGGCATGCCGTGCGATATGCTCTTCGTGCGTGACGACCAGAAGGGTATTTCCGCGCTCATGAAGTCGCCCGAACAGTTCCAGAATCTCTTCTCCCGTTTTCGTATCCAGGTTTCCTGTAGGTTCGTCGGCGAGCAGGATTGAAGGGTCGTTGACCAACGCGCGGGCTACGGCAACGCGTTGACGTTCGCCCCCAGACAATTCACTCGGATGGTGATCCATTCTGTCAGCGAGGCCTACGTCTTCCAGAGACATTTCTGCCATCTCCCGCCTCTTTTTTCGGGCGAGACCGGAGTAAATGAGTGGTAACTCGACGTTTTGGATGCAATTGACGCGGGGTAAAAGATTGAATGTCTGAAAGATGAAACCGATTTCTCGGTTTCGAACGGCGGCCAATTCGTCGTCGTCCATTTCACTAACCTCAAGACTATTCAGGATATAGGTACCGCTTGTCGGCACGTCGAGGCATCCGATAATGTTCATCATCGTCGACTTCCCCGATCCGGAAGGCCCCATGATGGCCACATATTCGTTCGGGTAGATGGAAACTGAAACGCCGTCAAGAGCGCGGACTTCCGTGCTTCCCATTTTATAGATCTTCCGGACGTCCCGAAGTTCGATAATGGGATCAGGCCTTTCTTGGGTTGGCTGCATGTTTCAGGCCTGAATAATTAAGAGCGCCGGGATCCTCGATTGGATCGGTCTTGAGGTTCTTTTTCTTTTTCGCGAATCGGGTCATCAGGCTCAAGGGTTCGTGATACGGCACGGTATGGACCGATAACCACAATTTCACCCTCGCTTACGCCAGACATAATCGTGATATAGGTATCGTCCTGAATACCGGTTTCGACCTCGACCATCTTCGCGTGCTCATCGACCATCAAGAATACGACCCGCCTGAGATCTTCTTCCGTGTTGCGCGTTTCTCCACTGTCTCCGTCCGATTCCGGGTCGTCTTCGCCCTCGAGCTTATTAAAATCTCTCACTGTTACGGCCTGAATCGGTACAGAAATCGCTGCTGCCATCGTTTCCGTGAACACATCCACGGTTCCGCTCATCCCTGGCCGGAAATTCGGTACTTCCACGCTTTCCATCGGGATTTCGGAGTTGGAAACGATATTCCTTGCCCGCGAGGGTTCAAACGAAATATTGTGTGGATCGAGAATCCTGATTTTAACAGGGAAATTCGTGATCTGCTCGGACGTCCCACTACCCTGAATGCGGGCCGAGTTGGCGATCTCGGTGACCATCCCATTGAAAATGCGATCGGGGTAGGCGTCGATTTCGACGGCTGCTGTATCGCCGATGGAGATGTTGACGACATCGTTTTCATTCACATCCACTTCGATTTCCATGCGGTCCAGTTTCGCAACGCGCATGATTTCGGTGCCTGCAAATTGGGTAGTTCCTACAACCCGCTCTCCCAGCTCAACATTGAGAATGGAGACCGTTCCGTCCATGGGAGCATAAATGGCTGTTTTGGAGAGTTGCTCTTCGGATTCGGAAAGACGGGCCTCGCTAATTTTTACCGAATACCGGGCGGATTCAAAAGCGGCTTTGGAAGTCTCGTAGCGAGTTTTCGCCGTCATGTACTCCGTTTCAGAGATCGCCTTCAACTCGTAAAGCCGTTCCTGCTTCTTCAACTCAAACTCGGCGTTCAGCAGGTCGGCTTTGCGCTGGGCCTGGTTCGCTTTCGACTGGAGAACCGAAGCGTTCGCTTGTTCTACCTGAGCTTCGTAGAAATCCGGTTTGATACGTGTAAGCAGCATGCCTCTGTACACAGTATCGCCCTCCTTGACCGGTAATTCGATGATTTCACCGGATACGTCGGGGCTGATTTTCACTTCGATTTCCGGCTGCATCTTACCAGAGGCCGTCACGACCTGTGTCACCGCGCGGATACCTACGGTTTCAATTTCAACGTCTGTAGGTCGATCGCCTGAGCCGATGAGGCCAGTCGCACTTACAACAACTCCAAGGATAATTATCAGTCCCACAAGCACTCCAATAAGGATAATTAGTCGCTTGGTGGCGTTTTTTTTCTTTTTTGCCATGTATAGATACGGTGCGTCTGTTATTCCTCACGCTTACGGATTCTTCCAGGTCAAGTTGCCCGAAAGATCCGTTGGTTCATCTAGATTGCATTAAAACAGAGGCTGCCCTGGATCGAGAATTCCCTGGTAGTATTCCAGAAGGCGTCGCTGAAAATGAAACTGGAAGATGGCCTGCGCACGTCCACTCGAAGCACTGGTATAGCGGACCCGGGATTGAGTTAATTCGACAAGAGTGGAAGCTCCGACATCGTATCTTTCCTGTTCGACCTCCAACGCCTGCTCTGCGGCACGGAGCTGTTTCGCGGTCACGTCCAGCTGTTTTACACCGGTCTGGTAGTCGTAGTAAGCCTGTCTGATATCCAGCGCCACGGACTGTTGCATCGCCTCCAGATCAAGCATCGCGTTCGCATACTGCACGCGACTTCTTTCGACGCTGGTTTTCACAGCCAGCCTATTAAACAATGGAATCGACAGGCTGAGGCTGAGGGATTTGGACTGGTTATCACTCAATTGATCCGAAAACGGTGTCTCGACGAATGCACCATCTCTGAAAGAACCGGAACGACTCGAGAAACTCGTTCTGTAACTGGACGAAAAATTTAACTTGGGAAGATATCCAGCTTTCGAAACCCGGATCCCTTGCGTAGCCGCGTCAATCGTTGCCTCCTGGGCCCGTAAATCTGAGCGACTTTCAAATGCGCCCACCATCAAATTCTGCGGATCGTACTCTCTGACTTCAAGCGGGATATCGTCTGGATCTGGAGCGATAAACTCGTAATCCCCCAATGGATCCAACTGCAATATTTGAATGAGGCGGGTTTTGGCCACCTGAAACTGGCTTTCCGCCGTAAGAACCTGGGCTTCACTAGCGGCGAGTGTGGCCTGCTGCGTATACAGGTCAGATACAGCCCTAACGCCGGCGTTGACAAATTCCTCTATCTGATTGAGAAGTATCTCCTGGGCCGCCATGTCTTCCTGACGGATCGCGAGTCGCTCTTCGGTGAGGATTACATTCAGGTAATTGGTGATGACGTTGAATACGATCGTCTGACGCGTACGGTCGTAACCATACTCCTGACTCTCAAGATTCAACCGGGCCTGCGCAAGAGACGCTACATCAGCGAAACCATTGAAGATATTCAGGCTGGAGCTGGCACCCATGTTAAAGTTTTCGGTCGATTCATTAACGAGCTTCCCGGCCGTTTGGTCAAACGAAAGTCCGTAGATACGCGAAGTACCGGAGTTAAAATTAAGATTGGGCAGGAAAGCAGCCCGCTGTGCGGCTACCGTGGTTACCTGCAATTCTACGTTATTTTGAGCCCGCCGAATCGTAACATTTCGCTCCAGAGCAATTCGAACAGCATCGTTAAATCCGATGCGCTGAATCTCTTGGGCAGTCGCAGCCCGTCCCGTAATCGAGATAAAGACGACGAGTGCGAGGAGACCCAAAAGGCCTCTACCAAGAGTCACAATGCGTCGAGTAGTAAGTGCATTCATGATATTGAGAACAGGTTTATTCCGACTTGGGATAGGTTTCGCGAGGATCTAGTTCAGTCCAAACGAGGCGTATAGGACCCTTCGCGACGATCGTCTATATCTAGACGCCTTACCTATCTAAAGCATTCCTCGAGCCATTCGTCAGAATTAGGATAAATAACGCGTCTTTTCGATGATCCAATTGAATCTATCGACCGGCGCGTGTACGGTTGCGACCGTTTGGTGTTGCGAGATCCTGGTTTCTGGGTCGTGAGAAAAGGCCGATTTGCACAAAATTGGAATAGGCCTTTGACCCGGCTTCAATATCGAATGTAAAATCACGCGTGCAATGGGTCGATACTAAGAGGCAACAGCCACTCAGAATCAACAAAGGGGCATGATCCTAAGTAGTTCTACCCATAAACATACATCAGTCATGAAATATTTTGTTTTCATGTTGGCTGCTGTAGGCCTGGCGTGCACTAAGCCGCTGGTGGGGGAGACCTACGAGTCGAAGGCAGAGGGTATCGTCTGGACGATATCGGGCGTATTCTACGGACCCGATGCTACCATAGCTTGCGGAAACGAGGTAAAAACCTGCATCAGGCTAACGCGACCCGAAACTGTCGGCGCCAGATACATTTCTGGAAAATCGCTCCGTGACGGGTATTGGTACATCGGGGAGGGGTAGGGGATAGATTTCGGCCGAGGTCTCATCATTACAGGCACGGAAGGGGTCCTCGAGATCGCAACCAAGTTATTCAGAACAGTATTCGGCGCACTAGTGAATAATCGTCAATGGCTTCGTCGCTGAGAATCTTCCGATCTGGATCCTGTAGAAGTAGACGCCATTGGGGAGATTTGAGAGATCAACGGTTTCTGCGTATCTACCCTTTCCTTGTGTGGAGTTGATAACGTCGCGGACACGCCTCCCGAGAACGTCGTAAATAGCAGCGCTAACTGGTGATGTAACTTCTACAAGGTATTCAAGAGTTGAAAATGATCTGGTGGGATTTGGATAGATCGTGTCCGTGAAGGAATTATCATTCTCTGCCGCATTGTCCGTAAATATTCCAGTGGATGAGACATCGAAGACGTACACCGACCCCGACCTATCAAAAATCTCATCGTCTTGTGGGCTTGCGCCGATAACGATGTTTCCGCTAACCGCAACGGTCGAGCCAAAATAGTCGTTCGGGGCGCCATCACTCGGTGTCAGCTTGTGTTCTCGATTCCATTCTATTCCGCCATACCTAAAAACATATATCGAACCTGATTCGGAACCGTTATCATCGTCAAAGGAAGCTCCGACCACAATGACGTTATCCGTTATAGCCACGGAGCTTCCAAAAAAATCCCCAGATTCCTCGTTACCCGCATTTATTTTTTGCTCCTGAATCCAGTTGAGCCCGTCATAACGAAAAACGTATACCGATCCTGAGTTAGGACCAAGATCGTCGTCTCCCCCCGAACCAATTACAACAACATCACCGCTCAGCGAAACAGATTCGCCAAACCAATCTGAAGAGGCACCATCGCTTGCTGTCAGCTTTTGTTCTTGCGTCCATTTGCCTCCAACGAACCGAAAAACATAAGCAGCTCCAGCTTGCACTCCGCGGGTATCGTCTTCATCGGCACCAATTACGACGATATTGCCGTCTACAGAAACGGACTCACCTAGAAAATCCTCAATTGCACCGTCGTCGGCAACCAATTTTTGTTCTTGCACCCATGTACTCCCGTCGTAACGAAATACATATGCCGCCCCAGAATTATCCCCGCTGTCATCTACCCTTGGCGCACCTATAACGATCACGTCTCCACTGATTGATGCTGAGCTACCGAATCGGTCTTGGATCCGACCATCATCCGGGACCAGTTTCTGCTCTTCTGACCAGTTGACTCCGTTGTGGCGAAAAACATAGGCTGAGCCAGAATCTTCACCGTTTTCCTTATCAAGTCTCGCCGTAACTACTATCACATCCCCTTCGGTAGCTACATCCCCTCCGAAAATGTCTCCGGACTCTCCATCGACAGGTACAAGTCTTTGCTGTTCTGTCCACGATGTGCCGGTGTATCGATAAACATATACAGCCCCCGATCGTGGTCCGAGGGCATCCTCCCAAGGGGCGCCCACGATTAAGATGTCACCACTGATAGCGAGAGATTTACCAAAGAGCGCTGAATCTCCCGGCCTACTTGATGTGATTTTCTGCTCAGCCTGTCCAACAACTGATCTGCCTGCCAGTAGCAAAAGCGCCAGTACGAGAACGATTCTCATCGCGTAAAAAGACATCACTACTAGGGTTCTAATCCCGGAGTCAACGGAAATATAAAGGATCACGGTAGTCGGAATCAAGGCACAACTTCAGCACTATCCTCTCGCCTACACGGAATGTAAGAGTACCCCCCTTTTTCACTCGTTCCTGCTGTATCTGATCATTACTCTTTCGAATTAGACGCACCCTATCGCCATAGACGGCACTGAGAGGCTGATCGTATTCGGAGGTCAGCTATACGCCATTTTTTCCTGATCTGTATTGCTGGCGTTTCTTTATCAATAGCTTATAAAGCAAGTGCCCAAGTCGATCAGGTTGTCAATTACTTCCCACTCGAAGTCGGGAGTAGCTGGGTCTATTTCGACATTCTATTTCCACCGCCGAATTTTGAACCAAATACAACGTTTTATGGCGGTCGGGGTGTTTCGGGGCAGCAATTATTGAGGATTCGCTTTATTTCGATCCGTCAATTTTGCCTGGGCGGTGGATTGTCATCGATGACGAGAGCCGCGTATGGACGCATATTGAAGGCGTCGGAAGAGTGTTGCTACTCGATTTTGGGCTCGACGATGGATCGATAATAGAATATGATTCTGATCACCCACTTTTTACTGACCACCGATTGACAATTTCCAAGCGCGTGAGTTTCCATAGTGCGTGGCAGTCTTTCGCAAATATTGCCAATCATACAGGTGTCGATCACGAGGTAATTCAGGCAGCGCTCAAGCACTAGAACAGGCAAACGACGGTCATCTAGTTGAAATCGCTCAACGACACGACCTAGGACGAGAAACTCAAAAGGGTGTACGGGGATGATGACTGACGACTCCCATGACTGGAACAGCGGTTAAGCATTTAATCGGAGGGCAGCCGGTAGGAAGACCGGCTCGTGAGCAACGTATGATATTCAGTATGGTTTATGAAACAATATAATTTTACTATAATAACTTAATATAGTTATTCTACAGTGTATGACTAAACAACTGCAGCACGATGAGCTTTTCTAATCCATTTCGACCCGGAGCAGGCCATGCGCCCCCATATCTTGCAGGCCGGACAGACGAGACGAACGAATTTCGGCGACTTCTGAAACAGAGAACGATTCTCGAGAACTTGATTCTGACTGGACTACGCGGTGTTGGTAAGACTGTTTTGCTTGACACATTTAAACCGCTTGCCGTCTCTGAAGGATGGCGCTGGGCATCGTCGGATCTATCTGAATCAACCGGTGTCTCCGAAAAGACTACTTCTCAAAGGCTGATGACCGATGTGGCTGTGCTTACTTCTTCGATCGTAATTCAGGAGTCGGTTTCACATGGCATGGGATTCTTGGCCAATAATCGAACGACCCAGCACACGCTTTCATACGCTACTCTAGAGCATATTTACGAATCAACTCCCGGTCTAGCGTCAGATAAACTCAAGGCGGTTTTGGAACTCGTCTGGGATGTTCTCCGGCAAATAAATCCACCCCCGAAGGGGATCGTATTTGCGTATGACGAAGCCCAAAACATGTGTGATCATCCAAGTACGGAAGAATATCCGCTGTCGCTACTCCTGGACATCTTCCAATCGCTTCAGCGAAAGGGAATCCCTTTCATGTTGGTGTTCGCAGGATTGCCGACCCTGTTCCCGAAATTAGTCGAGGCACGCACCTATTCTGAGCGGATGTTTCGCGTGTTGTTTCTCAACAGGCTTGAGGGAAGCGATATCCGTGATGCCATAGTCAAGCCTATCGACGCCGACGAATGCCCGATTACGTTCAGCAATCCTTCCATCGATATCATAACTAGAGAGTCTTGTGGATATCCTTACTTCATTCAATTCATTTGCCGAGAGACATATGACGTGTTTTTGCAACAATTGACAGACGGCACTGAACCGAGTGTTCCGGTTGCCGAAATCACACGAAAACTGGATACAGATTTTTTTGCAGGCCGGTGGGCGAGAGTCACCGATAGACAGAGGACATTGCTGTTTGTTATTGCACATTTGGATAACAGTGACGACGAATTTTCAGTCCAGGACATCGTGGATAAATCGAAAGAAATGTTGGCCAAATCCTTCGGTAGCAGCCATACCAATCAGATGCTACTGTCATTGTCGAACTCGGGTCTCGTATACAAAAATAGACATGGCCGATACTCCCTGGCCGTTCCACTGCTAAACCAGTTTATCCGCAGACAAGAAAATATTGACGGGCTTCAGCGCGCCGCTGATCGATGAGGAGACTTATAAAAAGGCCAAGTAGAATTCCAGTGAGACGAGATATTGGGAAGCAATCATTCATGGGCTTCGCGAGCTCGGATGAAAGGCTGGGATAGACGGACCTATCGGTCTGCGAACAAGCGAAGAAGTGAGGGACGCTGGTCTCTATTGAAGGGGTAGAGGTAGGCGAATGAAGCGAGCTTCATTCGCCTCTCAAAAGAAAAGTCCAAATCACTTACGTGATTCGGGCTTTCAATCCTTGTGCGGAGGGGGTGGGATTGCAACACTCGCTTGGTTTAACATAGGTTTCGACTGATTTCGTCTTATAATAGTGCGTAACAACTGATTTTTCCGTTAGACCTAGGGAGCAGGATTGACAATCTGGTGAAAAAGCGTCACCTTTAGCGTCAACAATATTCGCTTATCCTACAGGTTTTATGACGTGGCCAAGATAAGTATCGTCCCCTGGACGGCTAGAAAACGCTCTGACGGAACCGTTCCGCTCTACCTCGTTATCCGCCATAAGAAGCAGAGATCCACGATCGCTATTGAAGGCGCTCGTTTGCACGAGCGTCACTGGAACGCAGCAAGACAAGAAGTTCGAAAAACGTACCCGGAATATCGAAACCTCAATCTCTATCTGAGAGATGTCGCAGAGAAGGCTGAAGCGGCAATTCTCGAAGTGATTCTACGAGATGGTCAGCTTTCGCCGCACGCCGTTAAGCAGATAATAAAGAAGGGCGATAAGCAGAAGACCCCTGATTTCCTAGAGTATTTTCAAAAGCGTATCGACGAGTTTCGCGACCGTGGTCAACACGGCTCGGTGGATGCATATAAACCGGTCCTCGCGAAACTCAGGGACTACACACGACGAACCTCGCACCGGTCGACGCTACCATTCGATGAACTTACTGTCGTCTTCTTACGCGGCTTCCATACGTATCTGGTAAAAGTCCACGACAATGGTCAGAATACGATTTCAAAGAATTTGGGCTACGTCCGGACCGTGCTTTACATCGCCATCCGTGAAGGCCTCTTTCCTCAGGAAAAGAATCCGTTTTTTCAGCTGACGCTCAAAACTAAACGAGCTAAGAGCAGTCGTCTTACCATTGAGGAAATCTGGAGACTTGAAGACCTGGAACTCGACTTTGGACTTTTGAACGATGTCCGGAATTATTTCATCTTTGCATTTTACGCGGCAGGCATGCGCGTCTCAGATGTCATTCAGCTTGTGGGCGATCATATCCGTCCAGTGCGCGGGATCTACCGGATCGAGTATACGATGGCGAAGACGGCTGACCCGTCCTTTTCGATGCCGCTTATTGGTAAGGCCGAAGAGATCCTTCGATTCTACGGCTGGCCCGATGTAGGACGGGAAGAATACATTTTTCCCATCATGCCCCAGCATGTTCGAAGAGGTACGGAAGAAGCTTTCAGAGAACGGAAGAAGAAGACCGCACTGCTCAATAAGTACCTGAAGGAGATTGCGGCGCTTTGCGAAATTGACATTCGATTAACGACGCATGTAGCCCGCCACTCATGGGCAGCATTTATGGACGACAACAACTTGCCCGTCCAGCGGATTCAGCAGACTCTCTCGCATAAAGACGCGAAAACCACTCAGGTCTATCTTCACAGCCTCCGATCTGGGATGTTCGATGATGAGCTGATTCGAGTTCTTAATCGAATCTGATTGTACTCTCTCAACGATGTGTTGAATCTTCTCGCGTCTTGACATCGCAGGAGACCCTGTTACTCTGGACGTGTTACGAAAACCACCTTCAGCGTAGTCGTCGAGCGCAACCCCGAAGGCTTCTTAATAGCCAGAGTCCCCGAACTATCTGGCTGCCATACACAGGTGAAATCTTTAGACGTTCTGGAAGAGCGTGCTATTGAAGCGATCATGCTGTGTATAGACGGGCAAGGAGGACGACCGAAAGATGAGATTCAGGAATTCTATGGCAACTTTCGGATAACTGTCCCTGCATGAGCCGCTGCCACGAATGGCAGGTACAAAAGTAATTTCAGCTCTCAAGAAGGCTGGCTTCTTCGTGGCGAGAACTAGAGGCGCACATCATTTTCTACGGCACACCGACGGGAGAACCACCGTCGTACCCGTTCACAGCTAGGAAGTCATCAGACCAACACTCCTTACAAAAATCCTCCGGGATTGTGATATGACGAGGGAGGATTTTGAAGGACTGGTATAGTCTGTGTTCATTTCAGTGTTTAACTGCCATCATTTTAGTGTTAAACGACCATCAGAATAGTCGTTTCACCTCATGCGCGTGTGGGTTCATACCGCTTATATTTCGTCGGTGAAGTCGATTGAGAGTTACTGCAATTCAATCCTGAGAAGGGAATCATGGAGTATCGAAGAAAAAGCGTCGTGAGATAGAGACTTCAAACTGGACATAAAGTCCTTAACTAACCGTCTGTCAACACCGTCCACGGAATGAACAAAAATGAAGAGATTTAATAAAGCCAAACAATTCATTCCTCTTGTCCTTGCAGCTCTAATTGCAGGGACACTCATGAGCGGATTTGACTCGAGAGCTGAACTCGAGAATCGTGTCTGCAAAGCACTGAGCGACGAAATCTTTTTTAACCTGGAAGCAGAAAATTCCGAAGTCAGCATTACGATTAAGATTACAAATCTGAATGACGACTCCAGCAACAGCTGGACATTTAGCGAGGGCGATCCAGAGATTTCTAGATGCATCGCAGATGATATCGAATGGATTGCAAGCACAGACAACGCCGATACGGGCGGGGAAAATACTGGCGTGAATTGGATGAATCCGCGGATCCCATACAAATGGGAGATTAAGGAGGGCTCAACCGTTAAGCAGACTTTTCTTTATTACCAATGCACAGTCGGGAGCGAGCAAAATGACCCCTTCTATTGCCCCAGCTTGAGCGGAGGCGTTAACAACGATATTACTATCACGTACTACCGTGCAACGGACGCCATCGATTTTCAACCACACGGTTGGGATGACACAGCTAAATACAACCCCGTTGAAGAGACGTTTTCTGATCAAAATTGGATGCTGCCATACGATGCTGGCACCTTCTGTAACTTGAATGGGGAAAAGAACACAACTTGCCTAGGTGGTAAGCCCGGCTATTTTTTATCACCTCAAATGAACGATGGTGCCCCCTGGACTCATACAGTCGATGATTTACACATTATAGGCGGCTTCACATGGGGGCTCTCTGTTACGATTCCAAAAGACTCAACATTTGTTTTTCCTTCTGGAAGCGAGGTGTTGGTCGATGCTGGTGGTACGCTCACTATTGAAGAGGGCGTGACCTTCAAATTTTCGCACACCGCTGATGACATCACTTCTTACGGTACAATTGACGTTAATGGTACGTCAGGAAATAAGGTAAACTTCATTGGCAATGGTGCCAGTAGTTGGGGGAGCCTGGTTATCTCTGGTTTCTATGCCGAAAGCTCAGACATCGATTACGCTGTTTTTAATGACGGCGGCCATTGCATTTACGTTTACGATGCCAACAATGTCGATGTCGATAACGTTACCGTAGAAGATTGTTGGATCTCTGGCGTCACGTACACCAACTCTTCTGGTGGCGCAATCACGAATATCACGTCTACGGATAATAAACGGGGTCTTACAATTATCGACGGTGATCTGCGAGTAGAAGGTACTACGGTCTCGGGTGCAGAGTTGTGGGGTGTCGAAATCACGGACGCCTCAACCGAATTTTTTGATGCTACCGATGGCCCTGGAGATAACAGCGTCATTAATAACGATGGAGATGGCTTTTTGGCAACCGGCGCAGCCATCGATATGGGAGACAATTCGACTAACAAAGGAGGCGACAATTCCGTCCATGGAAACATCGACGATCATATTACCGCCCGCTCCTCTAGCGATATTCTTGCAGAGAATAATTGGTGGGGGGAAAGTCCGCCCGATGCCAACGATTTCAATATTGACGGAACGTCGACAATGGACTATACGCCGTTCCGTACTTCGGCTCCCAGCAAGGGTGGCGGGGGCTCGGTTAGCCGGCGCGACGTATCCTTGGCATCCGTACTGTCAGGTGATGCCGATCCAGGAGCAACAGGGCGGTTTGTGCGGTTCGTGAGTAAGCGGCGGAGTCAAGGCGGTCGAAATAGTTCGCGATTGCTCCTTGAGTCGATCGTTAGAGACAAGGACCACCCACAGAGAAGTGTCGCCACCTCAAATTATATCGCCGATCTTGCTCACTTGGGAGAGTCTTATTTAGCGACCTCTATAGGAGCACAATACCTTTCGGATGAATCGATACAGATTAGACATAAACGATCTATAGCCAGGACTCTTTTCGAAGTCTACACAAGAGATGTTCAGTCGCTTTCCGGCGCGAGTCAAATGGTCACCCTTCTAGGTTTATTGGGGCACAGCGACGTGTCGTCTGGATTTATTAGTCAGCGTTACGCTGCATTTGTAGATTCACTGGGTGGGGTAGCTCCATTTTCGAAAGATGAGCCCAATTTCGCCGATGTCGGTGGAGAATTGGATCTTAATATTGTAGCCTATCCAAATCCGTTTAGTGAATCTACTCGCTTCAGATTTTCCTTAGATCGCCCTGCAGAAATTGAATTGAAAATCTATGATGTCCTCGGAAGGGAGATAACTACCTTAGTTGATAGACGGCTTCCCGAAGGGGTATATCACTTCACTTTTTCTCCCGGTAACCTTGCGCCTGGGGCATACTTCTATCGACTTCGCTCAGGTGATTACTCGAAAACAAGTCAAGTGATATATACCAGGTAGCTTTTCAAAGTGCAGGCGTGGCTTCAAGATCGGACTGAACTCCAGTGCCTTCACGGATCTGTTTTTAAAACAAGAATTGAATCATTTTTGATAGGTGGAGAAGAACGTGCTCGGGCGAGCGGATTCTGATTTCCCTTTAGCCTCATCATACTTTCAGCTAATATCGTTCTGCGTATCCAGGATCCCAGTTGCGAAGCGAGATAACATTGCGATTTGACATCAATTCATGCTCATTACCGTTCGCCAGGAAAAATATCGCGGTGTTTCTCTCCTCCCTCGCGACGGTCTTCAGCTCTGTCGCAACCGTTCCGGCTATATCCCAGACTGTAACGGGTGACTCTCTCGCACTTGTTGCGATATATGAACAGACTAATGGGGCTAGCTGGACTACAAATTCGAACTGGCTTACTGGCTCGGTTTCGACCTGGTTTGGAGTTACGGTGTCTGATGGTCGTATTACTCAACTCGAACTTGAGAACAACAACCTCTCAAATTCGATCCCTGGCGAGACAGGAGCTTTAACGACGCTTGTCTTCCTAAATCTTAGCGAGAATAAGCTCTCAGGAATCATCCCAGCCGAACTTGGCGATCTGTTAGCTCTGCAGTGGTTACTCCTCGATGAAAATGATATTTCTGGTGAGATACCTTCGACGTTAGGGACGCTTAATCAGCTAACTGTTTTAAATCTTGCTCGAAATAGCCTTGACGGCGGAATCCCTTCATCTTTGGGGGGGCTGACAAATTTGGAGGACCTAGCGCTTTTATCCAATAACCTGTCTGGTCCGATCCCTCCAGAGTTGGGTGGACTCGAAAATCTTATTAGCCTCTCTCTTGCCGACAACCAGCTGTCTGGTAATATCCCTCCGGAACTAGGAGAGTTGACTCAGCTCACGAGGGTCGACATGCAAAAAAACAACTTGTCCGGACCAATTCCGGCAAGTATCGCGAATTCCGCGCTTCTTACTCGTATCGATCTTTCCAATAATCAGTTGTCCGGACCAATTCCACCAGAATTTGCAAATCTAAGTCGACTTATCAGATTAGCCCTCAACGACAATCAGATCTCAGGCAGAATTCCAGACGCTTTCGGAGACCTTGTGCGGCTGACCGACCTGCACTTGTTTAATAATCGTCTCTTCGGCGAGATACCGGCAAATCTTTCAATGATGGAAAGACTAGAGATTCTGAATGCTTCTGAGAATCAGCTCTCAGGCGAGATTCCATTTGAATTGCTCCAACTGCCTCGCATACGAGAAATTGACCTTAGCTCGAACCAACTTGCCGGTCCTATCCCCACACGAATTGAGTCGCTCGGGAGACTAAGGATTCTAGACGTATCTCACAATAATTTGTCCGGCTCGATCCCCCCCGATATCGTTTCACGGGGGCTCAGTTATTTAAATCTAGCCGACAACAGGCTTTCCGGTCAAATTCCAGCGCCTGTCCTTATTAGCAATTCCCTCGATTCGCTTGACCTTTCTAATAACCGGCTGTCAGGACCTATCGCTACTGATCTAGGCACTTCCTTCCGATTAAAAACGCTTCGTCTTAACAGCAATTTCCTCGAAGGTGAAATCCCAATTAACTTTGATGAGACTGCACGAGTTGCCATTCGAATATTAGACCTTAGCAACAACGAATTTACCGGCCCTCTCTCGTCTGCAATCGGTACGCTTGTAGAATTGCGCGAAGTGTACTTAAACGGCAATCGACTCTCGGGTCCGCTTCCAGATAAACTTGGACAGCTGACCAGTCTAAAGAAATTGCATCTGTTCAATAACCTCACTCTCGATGGATTGCTGCCGAGCACTCTGCCGCAACTTTTGCAACTTCAGAATTTTGAATTCCACTCGACGCTCCTCTGCGAAAGGAGCGACTCAGAATTTCAAGTCTGGATTTCATCAATCCCACACGTCCGAAGTACGGATTGTATCACCAACGTATCCATTGATTCTTCTATTGAACGTGTATACGCTTTAACATTGTTGGGTAATTACCCGAATCCGTTCTCAGCTAATACGAATATTTCTTATTCGATACCCAGCCCTTCCAAAATTTCGATCGAAGTCTACGACATCCTCGGAAGGCGAGTCCGAGTGCTTGTAGAAGGATTTAAGTCGCGTGGGGAACACAACGTTCAACTCAGCGCTAGCGGACTGAGTGCCGGAGTGTATTTCATAACTCTAACTGTTGGAGACTACAGCCAGACGAGGAAGATAGTGTTCTTGAGATAAGCGTCTGGGTTCGAATCCATTCCGGCTTTAGCCGCAGCTGTTGCCAGTGTGTATTCCTTGTTCATGAAAGTTAAAAGACGCCGAACCTGCTGATCGGTAACCATCCAAATCTTTATGTCGATTACGTGGGAGTAAAAGACTCGGATTACGGTAACATTCTGAGCGATGCAAACCGGGAATTATAATTGTCGTCGGACCCATCCGAGTCTCAGGATCTAGCACTATTGCCCATCCGGGTCACGAATATTCCCCACGGTGGTCTACTTTTCAATTGACATTAACAGCCGACGTGATTTCCAATTCAGAAAGGTAGACTGGCTTTCTTTGCCCGGCGCTTAATTACGACGAGCGCATTTCGTTTACTAGTCGGCTGTTCAGTATTTGCACGGCAAATACTATTATTGTATCATGTGTGTCACGCACACGTCATATGAGACTCACACAATCGTCTAATTATGAAACGCTTTCACATTCTTATCCCCGACGACGATTTCGAGTGGCTGGAAAATCTTCACGAAGTGAACACTACGCCAATATCGGACATCATTCGAGATGCCATATCCAGCTATCGGAAAGAGTATGAGTATGCGGCCTATGTGGCCTCTAAAGCCAAGGAGTCGTTAGATCCAACAGAGAAGGAAGACTCCGACGAGGGTGTGAGGAAGCGCTTAAAAAACCTCGAAGCATTTGTTTATGAGTTCGTTGTGGACGAATTCGGCTTTCCCAGTAGGGCATTACTTAGAGTGCCGGAATTTGCTCCGGATTACTTCCTCGGCAAGCCACCAGAATAAAAAAGGGCCCCGCTGTTTGAGCAGCAGGGCCCTAGATAACCAGGACCGTTCCGTTGAATCGACTAAGACCAAAAGAAATAAATCCTAATTACTATGTCAAAATCTATAAAGAACCAATCGGTTCCCGACTCAGCGGCTGAACGAGCCGGAGACGACAAGAAAAGCACAAACGGTCAAGAAAAACCAACCAGATCCGGGGAAGCGGTGGGCGGCGGGGCTGACTCGGGTCCCCACCCGAAAGTGGGACCCGAGACAAGGCCCGAACCTTCGCGCCCAGACTCCATTCCCTCCAATGTGGAAGAGAACCCCCATCATGATAACATGGGGGTGAATAGTGACAACCTTGCTGTTAGCGGCCACAAGTTTACAGGGAGCGTTGAGCGGCTGGGATATCCTGATGACTATTTTTACAAAATCGGCCTAGATACGGCTCTGTTCTATCCGGCGGGCGGCTGGATGGGCGCGGACCGGCCAGCTTTCCTACTCGATCTGCGTGCAGCGTCCGAGCGCCTTTATGAACTTGAGCGCCGCCGTGCGGTTTTTCTCTCTCACGAGGGACTTGAACTGGAAGTCTATCCGCATGGCGCTCGCCCCGGCTATCAAATACTCATCCGAGATGGCGACGGATTTGAGCTACGTGCGCTCCCGAAAAAGAAAGGGATGCCAGACGTGTTTCTGAAATTCGGAGCGCGCTGGTGTAACGAACGCACCCGCGACGAGCTCGAAGCGTTCAGCTACGGAATTCTGTCGCATATCGGCTACGATGTAGAGGACATCATGGTCTCTCAGCTTCATTTGCGCGTCGATGTGCCGACTGTACAGGGACACCCTAATTTCGAGCTAAGACGACATCCGGTTTTACGCAGTCTTTGATCGTGCTGGCGCGTTCTGTCTCCGGTATCACACTACGGAGGCGGCATGGCCATACTCGACTAC
>BTQE01000035.1:0-25897 GCA_036985715.1 Rhodothermia bacterium | reverse complement strand
GCGCCTAGTCCGAGTTGCATCGCGCCCGGTAAGGAAGTGAAAAAAGGCCAAATAGCTCTTAGTGGAGGAACGACATAACTGAGAAAAATAATTGCAGCAGTTCCCAGAAGGGCATACGCGAGGACGCGAATGGGCTTGTTCATGGTCTTATTGCCTCAACTCGTCATTCGAACGACTTAGACGATCGACGCTCTTCCAGCCATCGATCGACGCTGTATTTACCCGGGCCGATCAACATCATTCCCATGAGTACGAAGAAGTTCTTGAAGGCGTGCGCGGGGTTACCGTTTCCTGAAACCACATGACCCAGCCAGGCCACAAACATTCCAAAGCCCAGGAGGGCACAAATCGGCCGAAAGATAAATCCTGCGACAATCATTAACGCGCCGACGGACTCAGCGAACGACATCATAAAACCCCAAAACATCGGCCAGAAGTCGACTCCCAGTCGAGACATTGCTCCACCGAGGCCCTTCCAACGCTCCGGTCCCCCCGTTATTTTATCCCATCCGTGATAGTAGATAAAACCAAAACCAAAACCGAAACGAAGTACCAGTAGGCCGGCATCAGTGTACCGCTCCATTGCTCTCCAGATCATGCGCTCACTTATTTCGTGTAATTCCGGGTAAGAGAATAAATGTAAGCCTTCGGTACGAGGTTTTCGTTCACGGCTAGGATCCGGGTACCGAACTGGACCAATTTGAACTAGACCATTTCGAATCGAGCTGTAAAATGTCGAAGTCGCTGCGACTGCTCGACGATTTTGATGCCTCGAATCTCGGTTCGTCGCTTACTCATGTCCTGAATGCAGTCCACAACATAGTCGACCTGGCTCTTGGTATAGACACGCCGAGGAATGGCAAGACGAACCAGTTCGGACTCGGAATAAGTTTCCGGGTTGGCTGTTCCAAACATGACAGATCCGATTTCAACCGATCGAATGCCTCCCGTACGATAGAGTTCGATAACCAATGCCTGACCTGGATACTCGGATTGTGGAATATGGGGAAGCATGGATTTGGCGTCAATGTAGATGGCGTGACCACCCGGCGGGAGAATGATGGGAACGTTCGCCTCGGTGATGTGCTCACCGAGATAGGAGGTTGAAGACGACCGATATTCCTGGTATCGATAGTCAAGAGCCTCGTAAAGGCCTACCGCGATCGCTTCGAGGTCTCGGCCCGCCAAGCCACCATAGGTCGGAAACCCTTCCGTCAGGACCAGAAGCTCTTCCTCCTGTTTGGCTACATTCGAGTCGTTTGAACAAAGAAATCCACCGATATTGACCATTCCGTCCTTCTTTGCGCTCATCGTGCAGCCATCAGAGTAGGAAAAGATTTCGCGGGCGATATCGATGAGCGGCGTCTCGGCGTATCCTTCTTCACGATCTCGGATGAAGAATGCATTCTCAGCAAATCGACAGGCGTCGATATAGAAGGGGATACCGGCAGCACGGCATAAATCTGAGGCAGCACGGATGTTGGCCATGGAAACGGGTTGACCCCCTCCACCGTTATTTGTCACGGTCATCATGGCGAAGGGAATCTGATCCATGTTTTCCTTCAGGACTTGTTTAAGCGCCTCCAGGTCCATATTTCCCTTGAACGGATGTGGGGTCGAAAACTCTTTCGATTCAGAGCACGGGAGATCAAGGGCTGTCGCACCGGCCGCTTCAATGTTGGCCCTGGTCGTGTCAAAATGGGTATTGTTGGGGATGATGTCTCCCGGCTTGACGAGTGTAGCGACTAGAATGCGTTCGGCGGCGCGGCCCTGATGGGTCGGGATGACGTGCGCGAAGCCGAAGATGTCACGAACCGCCTTTTCAAAACGATAATAACTTGGACTGCCGGCATACGACTCGTCTCCGCGCATGATAGCGGACCATTGTTCGGCGCTCATCGCTCCCGTTCCGCTATCGGTCAGGAAGTCAATCAGGACGGCGTCGGAATCGACCTTGAAAAGGTTGTAGCCCGCATCTTTTAGGATTTCCTCCCGTTCCTGAACGGTGGTCATTCGAATAGGCTCGACGACCTTAATGCGGAACGGTTCGATGATGCGGTCAGAGGCTGAATTCATTTGAGTATTCGCTGAATCAGAAGGTTTTACTGCAAGATTGAATATCGACTCGGAATTTCAGGCGAATCAAGTTTGAAAAACAGGGGCTCGGAACGTTTTAACAGAAAGTCCAGAGACGTCGCTGTGGCACAGAATGGGTAACCAGAGAATGATTCTTATCCAAAATACAAGATGGATTCTCAGTGTCGTATTCGGTTTTGTAGTTCTATTTACCATGAACGGTTGTAGAGTGTCAGAGACGGGCGGTCAGTCCGAGAATCTTCCTCCCGATTTGCCTTTCACACCCATACACGAGATTCAGATTCACACGGACGACCCCAGCCCCGTTGTCGGCCGGTGGGAAGTGGTCGACTATCTTCTCACTTCCGTTTCAGCCATCGGTGAGGATGAGGCGATTGATTGGCTGGGACAACTAATCGTGTTCTCTGAAAATGCCGTCGGCGTCGAAACAGAACTGTGTGATGCTCCTTCGTTTGAGGAGCGCACTGAAGTTTTCGATGAATTTTTCAGCGACTACGGGGTGAAGTCCGAATTCTTTGGGGTGACGAAATCCGAGGTTGATGTCATTACCGTGCGCTGTAACAACGCGCCCTGGTCTGGAGCGGGGTCGGAGCTTTTTCGGGTCGTAGGAGATACCATCGTGGTCGTCTACGACGGAATATTTCTTTCCCTGGAACCGCATTAAGCCGAAATAGGGCGATCGAGAGGGCAGGGTCTAAAAGATACCTTGTATCGTCGTATTCGTTGATAATATGTTGCCGAATGACGAAAACCACTCCGTAAAACACAGCCGATAATATACAGGATCTACCTGGTCAGTCCATGTTCATTGGGAAGTCAACAGTCGTATTCGTCCTGACCGTCGGGATGGGATTTTTCTCGATCTCGTGTGATACATTTGGATTGAAACGTAGTTTTCGACCGGACGGGATGACAGGTCGAACCGTCTCACTCCCACCTGCAACAGATTTAGGACGCGGATTAAGAGTTCTGTACCTCTTCGATGGTAATGTGCGGGATACATCCGGTCATGGTCTTCATGGTCTCGTTGTCGGTACTACGCTTGTCCCGGATCGTTTTGGTACATCCGAAAATGCTATACAATTTGATGGACTGGACGACTACATCTGGATTCAGAACAGCTCTTCCCTCAAGCTAGAGCTTCCGATCAGCATTTCTATGTGGGTGAAACTTGGACAGGTAGAAACAACGATGGCTTCTTTTACCTCTGATTTTCATTCGGAAAGAAATACCGGGGTCTTTGCTACGTTTGGGAGTCGTGGAGCAAATGCAGCGTTCAGCTTTGGAGATGGAGGTAGACTTGGTCAGCAATCGCGGCGAACAAAACATGGAAGTACAAAACTTGCTCCAGGTGTTTGGTATCATGTTGCGGGTACGATAGTCGGTCCAGATAGCATTACCGTGTATCTGAATGGCGAAAATGATGGAGGTCGTTACGACGGTTCTGCCGAATCCGTAGTCTATTCAGATGGATCAGCAAACATCGGGAGAAGAACAGCAACACCAAGAGCTCGGCCAATTTATTTTTTTGGCGCGCTTGATGAATTTGCCGTCTACGACAGAGTCTTGAGTGCTCGCGAGATTCGTCTACTCTATACGGAAGGTTTCTCATCGTTACTGCGTGCGGAAGATTCGGAGAGACGTCGCTGAGTCGGCGAAACGACGTTCGGCGGCCTATCTTCTCACGGATGGACATCGTTGAGCGCAGATATCAGATAACTCTTGCCTTTCTGACAGAGGTTTTGCCGCCTCCAGCACGAATCCTGGATCTCGGGATCGAAAATCCTCTCGCTGGTCGAATGCGAGAATTGGGATATGATGTTGTAAACACTCCAGACGTAGATCTCGATCATTCTCCCCAAGTGGTTGCCGGACAAAACGTTGACGCGGTTACAGCCTTTGAAATATTGGAGCATCTGGTGAACCCCTTTTCAGTGCTTTCTGCGATCGATGTCCCTCAATTGATAGCGACCGTTCCTCTACGACTTTGGTTTGCCACGGCCTATAGGAATCCCGAAGACGAATTCGACCAGCACTTTCACGAGTTTGAGCCGTGGCAATTTGATCGATTGGTCGAGAAATCAGGCTGGGAGATTTCTTCAACCAAAACATGGACCGGACCAACAGGAACCGTTGGGATCAGACCTCTACTTCGTCGTTTCACGCCCCGGTATTACGCGGTTAATGCAAGACGAAGAATAACCTCTCCGGCCTGACCATGAGTTGCTGGACGGTGTTGAGATCTTCAGTCTTTAGGGGATTTATCCGGCCATGCCAATAAGAATGCATTGTTCAAAATCGCTCCGTGATTAAGTTTACACTCCCAATGAGAATCTGCCCGGTTTACGAGTTCCACGGCAGATTACATCAGAAGCGCAATGAGAAACCGCCCCACCAAACCAGCAAGGGTAGGCTGGCGTGGCTTTTTGCTGGCCTACGCAGGTCTGTGGATACTGATGTCTGGAGTCGGATCCGTTTCGGCGCAAACGATCGTAGGAGGAAAAGCCAGCGGGGTATGGACGCTTGACGGCAGTCCTTATCTGTTCGCAGGGTTCGTTGTCGTTCAAGATGAATCGGTGCTGCAGATCGAGCAGGGAGTCGAGTTGCAACTTCTGGGGAAAGGTCTCTACGTGGGCTATCAGTCACCAGGCGAACTGCAAGCCGATGGTATACGAATCCTTGGCCCGGGCTCCGTTGAGTTTTTTGATACGCAGGGGGTTGCAGGGATCGGGCCGGGCTGGATACGCAATTCTTCTTTGGAAAATGTCACGGCGATCACAATACATCCGGGAGCGAACCCTCTGTTACAAAACAATGTCGGAACGGGTGTCATCGGGCTGCCCGAAGGACCCATCGTAGTCACCCAGGAGTGGATTCTACAACCGAGGGCGATTCCCTATGAAATAAATGATACCATTGTAGTAGAATCGGGTGGTAGCCTGATCTTCGAAGATCTGTCGCTTGTTGGCAGTGGATCGATCACCTTTCTTCCGAGTGACGGTCCAGTGAGTCGCCTCTCGCGTGTTAACTTTACGGACGGTCCTGATATCATTGTGTACCCCGGAGCAAAGCTCGTTCTGGAAGACCCGGTTGGCTTGGCCTACCTGCGATTACCAGACGCAGAGATTACGAAACCAGGGGACTATGTATTGGAAGACTTCGGAATACCCTATGTGCTCAACGGGGTGATGTCGATAGCCCCAGAGGTCGGACTTCGGGTGGAGGGGATATCATTTCAATCCGGCACCATTCTTCACTTTAGGGGCCCCGATGAAAACACCTCTGTCGAAGAGGTACGACCTTCGTATCTGATCGGGTCTACGTTCGCTGAGGCCACTCAAGTCAGGATTGAGATCGGTTCGAATCTCAGCCTCGAACAATCCGTCGGGTTGGACGCCGTGACGCTCATTTCGGGGCAACAAGTCGCGCCCTTTGACTGGACGCTTCCCATCTACGAAAGACCTCTTCGTATCGACGGAACGCTCACCGTCGAGCCGAATTCAGGACTCACAGTCGAAGGAAATACATTCATAGGAGGAGGTCGGATCGTTGTTAGCGGACCCAACAACGACGTGTCGCCGGATCAGGTACGAACGACACGAATTGCGAACACGGAGTTTGCTGGCACGACGAAGGTTGTTCTGGCGCCGGGTTCTCGAGCTGAAATCGAGAATAATCTCGGATTGGATCGAATATTTTTTACTTCCAGTACAGTAGACATTCCATTCGATTGGAATATGCCTGATTTCGGATTGCCGTATCAACTGGATGGTGTCGTAGAAATTGCGCCGACGCAGAGCATCTGGATTAACGGAATGACGTTTCTACCAGGTGGCCGATTGATTTTTCAAGGGCCCAATGGAATCGTTCCGGCAGAACAGGTCAGGGAGTCGACTTTTTCAAATAACACCGTTCCGGAGGGTGTGGATGTCGGGTTTCAACTCGGAGCCAAGTTGTCCATTCAGAACAATGACGGGTTGGATCATCTTCTCTGGGTATCCGGTTCGGAATCAGCTCGTGGGAACTGGACCCTGCCGGACTACGGATTCCCCATCGTTGTAAAAGATTTTATTGGAATTAACTACGGCAATCGTGTTACGATTTCATCGACACCTGAGCTGCGAATGGAAGCGAGCGCCACTTCGATCGGGACGATCAACGTTGGCTACAGGAACGAGGCCACACTCGAGATTCTGAACGCGAATATCTCGGGTGGAGGTAGGATTCATTATGGCAGATACGCAAGAGGGAGTGTTACAAACTCTGTCCTGACTGAGACAAACGTATCCCTGAGTTCGAAAATAGAGGTGACGGGAAATATATTTTTGGGACTGGAGACGGCTATTCTTATCCAAGTTAACGGTCTTCCATCCATCCATGGAAATGACTTTATTGAGACATCCATCGCCCTGAAGAACTTCAGCGGCACGATTGTAGATGTAACGAATAACTACTGGGGACATCCTTCCGGTCCAAGCCTCGCCGGCAACCCGAATGGATTAGGGGGCCGGATAATCGGGGCGGTCATTTATTCGCCCTGGTCTTTGACTCCGTTTACAGTTCCGATCAATGCGGAGCAAGAGTCACCACGGGTCTATGATGTCGAACTGAGTCCAGGATATCCAAATCCGTTCAACGGGCAATCCACCCTTACGTTTTCACTTCGTCAAACCGGGCCTGCTCGACTGACGGTCTACGACATGCTTGGTCGCCGCGTGAGAGAGCTGTTTGACAAAACAATGCCGTCGGGGTGGCATCGCGCGACAATTTCCTCCGAGTTCCTCTCGCCGGGATCCTATCTCGTAGTCTTGGAAACGGCCGAGACGAGTCGCTCTCGAATCGTCACGTTTATTCGCTAGGAGTCGATTCGACGCGTGAATGCCTGATGAAATACTACTTACTCGCGAAATACCCACCATTCTGCCCGAAATTAGTCCTTGACGGGCCCATTTTTCTCATTTGAGTAGGAAAATGTCTTTACATCTTCCTCAATTGCAGATACATTCCCTGTTCGGAATTTCGGCACATTTAGCGGAAAAGCGCTAGTGTCACTTTTGGGTCCCACACCCTTTTATGAATAGACTGTTACGATTTCTTTTCTGCTTATTTCTCTCAAGCAGCTTCGCGCTTTCCGCCGGGGCTCAGGTGGGCTTCGAAGAAGCAGTCGTTGATGTTGGAAACGTCGGACTAACAGTCACAAACGCAGGCTTCGTGGGTCGTGCGAATGTTCGCAGCAACCCGACTGGTTCACCCTCCTTTGAATACCCCCTCGACTCCGGAGTAGAGCACCTTTTTGAGTCTGGTCTTTGGATCGGTGCAGTCAGGTCAGACGGAACTATTACGGTTCGGACGGGCGCCGTCACGGTCTCCACGGGTTACCGTCCGGGTGGAACCGGATACGAGTTTGCCCAGAACAGTACGATACTCTCCCGTTCCACCCTTCCAACTTCCGATGCGTTTACGCGCTTTGCCGTAAGTCACCTGGATTATCTGACGGCGTTCGAAGATACTTCGAGGGTACTACCGGGAACGTCCATTCAGATGCCCGATCCCGCCGGCCGTCTAGGTACACTTGTAGAGTTCAGCTCATACGCGTGGAATTTTCCGTTCACGGAGGCGTTTGTCATTCTGAATTTCGACATATGGAATATATCCGCCGAGCCGTGGGATAGCGTCTATGTAGGAATGTATCACGATATTGTAGCCAGAAATGTCAACACCACTACGGATGCCGGGGGCGCCTTTTTCAATAAAGGCGGTTTTGGATATGTTGATAGTCTGAGTGCTTCTTACGGATTTAATGCGGGCGGACAGGAAGAGACGATTAATACCTACGGCTCGATGGTTTTTCTGGGAGCGGAGTGGGTAGATCCTGCTAGTGGCAGTACGCGATTTTTCCACCCCTCTCTTGCCGACAACTACATCCAGGACGGATATGCTCCGCCAACAGTCAATCCTCGGTGGTGGTTATTTGGAGGCGGAACGGACGATATAGGCCGTCCGGGCACCGATGTTGAGAGATATCGTCGCATGGCGACCCCTTTTCCCAATCGACCTCAGTTTGATTCGGACGCAGAGTTTGAAGCTGCGCGCGTGGCCTGGTACCAGCGACTTAGGACGGACGGTCAGATATCTGCTGGGAACTGGATAGGTCTTACGCCGGTCGGTCCGTTCAACCGCGTTCTTCCTGGCGACAAGCTTCAGGTGACGTTTGCAGTAGTTGCTGCATTGAAACCGGAAGAATTCCAGGGTCAACAGGGGAAAATTGTGGACACACCCGAAAGCCGAACTCTTTTGGCGACGAATATTCAGTGGGCTCGGCGTACGTATTCTGGAGAGGACAATAATTTCAATGGTGAATTGGATGCCGGAGAAGATGTAAATGGCAACGGTGTTCTTGATCGGTATCTCATTCCCGAGCCACCCAATTCCCCACTCGTCAGAGTCGAGTTCGAGCGCAGAGATGGAGCGGCGAACGCACCGTCTATCGTAGCGATTTACTGGGATCGAACGGCTGAAGAGTCGATTGATCCTGTAACAGGTCTGCGGGATTTTGAGGGATACCGAATCTATAGAAGCAATCCCGGAGACGACAGAGCGGGCAACATCGTCGAAAGAGCCTCATTGATTGCTCAATACGATACTCCCGGGAATCGGACCGGATTTAATAATGGCTTTTCTGAAATAGCGTTGGATCAACCGGCCCTATTCGATGGAGATCCGAATGAATACTGGTACCGCTTTGAAGCGAGTGATCTAAAAAGTGGTTGGCAGTATCTCTTTACGATTACCGCCTTTGATGAGGGTGATCCTGACGCCGGACTGGAGTCGTTCGAATCTTCTCGCGTAGCCAATGCGACGCGCGTATTTCCCGGAACTCCAGCAGCCGCAGCGGGAGATAGACCCCCTGTGGGTGTCTATCCCAATCCCTACCGCGTAAATGCGGCGTGGGATGGCGGAACGTCACAAACACGACGGCTCAATTTTTACAATTTGCCCAACGACTCTGAAATAAGAGTCTACACGTTGGCCGGCGAAATCGTTAAAACCATGCACCATGAGGGCGACTCGTATGTTGGTGATATTCGTTGGTACGACGATTTTAGCGCTGAAAACCGCATTCTCCCCGGAGGTGAACATTCCTGGGATATCCTTTCTGAGAACGAGTTGAGCCTGGCGGGAGGTCTGTATCTTTACACGGTCAAGGATCTCGAATCAGGAAATGTTCAACGAGGGAAATTTGTCATTATCAGATGACGACTATCAACAATCTATTTATGTTCAATACGACTAACACAATAAGAGGTGATCTCATGCGAAACATTGTTACCACCGTCCTTTCGATGCTAATACTGTTTCTCCTCGTTGGTGAAGCTGCTGCACAGCAGGACGTAACCGTCCGTCAAATTAACGCCATTCCGCAGGCCAATATCAATTCGCTCAATGCCGCCGGCGCCGCGTTGTCCAATGGAGATATCAATCCAAGCAAATGTTCAGGTTTACTCTACGACGGAACGATGTGCGGCCAGGACGTCCGTTTTACGGCGGTAGTTATGAGCGACCCACTAAACTCCGGACTCGCGTCAGTTAACGGAGGCATCGTAGATCGTATCCACATATTTGTCCGCGATGTCTCTGCAGATGTGGATGGGCCGTTAGGGATGGGTATCCAGATCGTTGACGGCAGCAATGCGTTCGGTCTGGAAAAAGTTTTGAAAGGAGATGTGGTAGAGATTATTGGCTCCGTCAATCCTTTCTTTTCCACGATGCAGATCTCCCCGACTGCCATAAATCTCACGGGAGAATTTCGAGCTGCCGGGGATGCCATATTTGATCCTATCGTCGTGACGACGGCGGACATAAACAAAGACATGGGGCCAGACGGGGCGATCCAGGTCAATTGGGACAATTTGCCTGACCTTCGAGGCAGCCTGGTTCGGATCGAAAACGCTACGGTTCTGCAACGCACACTGGGAGATCGCGTGGACTGGAATTTCACGACTGACGGAGGCGAATCGTCCGTCTCCATGTACGACACGTCGATTCGATACCGGAACGACAGAGACGACTACCCCAGCGACTTTAATACGCATTCCGCTACGTATGAACCCCCTCCGCCAGGGGCAACCATTAATATAGAAGGCTTTCTTACGTACAACGGAGTCACTTCGAGCGATCCTTTTAGCCTGGCTGTTCCAAACGGAGCGGCGCTTGCTATCAATCCCATGGACGATATTGATGTTGAGGTCATAGAGGCACCCATCAATGTGACCAATATTACGCGTCCAACAACTGTGCCTGGCTTAGGGGGAACGGAAATATCTGCAGATCTCATCGTTGACCCGAGTCGGTTCATCGCGTCCGCGAAGCTACAGTTTACGTCGACTTCAAATCCAGGTGGTGGAGCTGTCAATCCATCTGGTGTCTCGGGAGACACGTACACGTTTATTCTCCCGGGTCAGAGCGACGGTGATTTCGGGGAGTACTGGTTTACGGCTACGGACAACGGCGGCGGGTCGTTTGAATCCGACAGGTTCAGTTTCCGAACCCTAGTTAATGGTATTACAAAAGTAGAACATATTCAGCGAACGGAGGACGACAAGGTCGGGAATGGACCGTTCAAAGATTGGATCGTCGACATGGATCTGACTGTGACCGTGCAGGTTGATCCCGCTACAGGGAATAGTTTCGTTCAGGACGGAACGGCCCCATGGTCCGGCGTTTACATTCGCAGTAATCCTCTTAGCGGTCTCAACCGCGGGGATGTAATTCGCATCACCAATGCGCGAATTCAGGAAAGTTTCGGTTTAACCCGTCTCCGAGATATCACGTTCGAAATGGTCAGTACTGGCGGCAATTCGTTTGACTACGTCACGCTAACAACGAACGTATTACAGGACCTGGATATCGCAGAGTCGTATGAAGGAATGCTCGTCAACGTAGAAGACGCCTTTGTGACGGCGACGAATTCAGACGATCCAAATGGTCCGTTTGGAGAGTTTGATATCTCTTCTGATGGTGATCCCGGTAACGCCTTCCGCGTCGATGATCTATCAAGAAGCATCAGTTATGACGGCGGAAATCCTGGAACAGTGTTCTCGGTGTTTCAGCAACTCGATTTCGTTCGTGGGGCTCTGTACTATTCGTTCGGAAACTTTAAGCTGGAGCCTGAAACGTTGGCCGGCGATGTGGGTAACGTGATCAACGTTGGCACTGAATCCGATGACGTACCGGAACGATTCGCCCTGAAGCAGAACTTCCCGAATCCATTCAATCCTACTACGTCCATCAGTTACGAGATTCCCAGATCGGGTCTTGTGACACTGGATGTGTTCGATTCACTTGGACGCCGCGTGCGCTCGCTCGTAAATCGCGAGCAGCTTGCTGGAAGCTATGAGATCACCTTTGACGCCAGGAGTCTTGCAAGCGGAATCTATCTCTATAGACTGACAACGGTAAATGAAGTCATCTCGCGCACGATGATTCTTCTAAAATAGACCTTGTGGTTCAGGGGGCCGATCATCGATCGGCCCCCTTGTGCCCGTGTTTTCTTGTAAAGGTCGAGATATCATCTGTTGATCGATCCAAAACACTTAAATCGTTTTTTTCTGGTTGCAACCGTCGCGATCGGGTCGACTTGGTTCGCGGCATGCGATTCGGGCATTTCCGGTGATCTACTTGCCAATCAGCCGCCCGAGACAACGCTGAGTGTCAGAGACTCGTCCCTTGTAGACAATCTGGCCGGAGCCGACCGACTCGCCAGTACGGTGCTCGTCAGTTGGTCTGGCGACGACCCCGACGGATTTGTACAGTCCTATGAGGTCCGTTTCTACGATGTGAGCGAAAATCCGTTGCCGAATTCCGGATGGACATCTACCGCTCGAACGGACTCGCTCGTTCTACTTCCCATTGAACGCGGCGAACGAACCGCGAACGTTGTTTTCGAGGCCCGAGCCATCGATAATCAGGGAGAGGTTGACCCGACACCGGCAAGAACGGTGTTTCCGATAGAAAACGGACCTCCGTCAATTCGGTTCAGCCCATTCGATGTTCCACCGGATACAACCTTTCCTATCGTCACGTTCTCCTGGATCGCTGAAGATCCAGAAGGCCGGGGCAATCTCGCGAGTATCGATGTCAGCTTCAACGACAGCATGTCGTTTGTAAGCCTGCCGTCGGATACAGAATTCGCCACGTTCAGAGGGGAAGTTGACATCGGCGACGCGTCTCAATTAGAAGTTGAAGGCCGCGTCTTTCTGGGCAGGGGTTATAACAGCACGTCTATCTTCGTTCCGGGCTGGCGCATGGATGCAGAGAATACGTTCTATCTCCGCGCCGTTGATGCGACGGATACGACAAGCGTTCGGCAAGAGTTTACCTGGTTTACGAAACGACAAACCAGTGATATTCTGTACGTGAACGATTTTCGGTTAGCCAGTAATCCGACTGTGCAGGCGTTTCATCTGGGTCTGCTTCAAGAATACGTAGGCGCGAATGAGCCGATCGATGTCTGGACCATCACGACCCCCTTTGTATCCGGCTCGGCGGGCAACGTACCTCGATCTGATCTCCTGCCTCCGAATGCGAATCCAACACTTCGTCGGATGCTCGAAAATTACAAATATATTTATTGGGTCTCGACCAACACAACGAATCGGATTACTGGGAATAATCTTCCTTTCGCTGCGTCGGTCACTGATCTTTTCTTCGAGAACGGAGGGAAGATGATGGTCCATAGTCCGATTTCTCTGCCGGCTAATCCCGAAGACAATTTGGGAAATGCTGCGATTCTGCTGCTTCCTCTTTCAGAAATGATAACGTTTCCAGATTCGCTTCGACAGCAACTTCGACTTCCCACAAATGCGGCCGTTTCTCCCGTGTCGGCGTTGCCTGCCGTTGCAACACCTCTTCCCATTCTGAAATCAGGGGCGTTCCTTATCAACACGCTCCCATTCGTGATCCTGGGCTCAAATTCTATCCCCCTATATGAAGCTGAATACAGGTACGTAACCCGAGCGGGGCAACAGGGCCCGTGGTCCGGTCCAGCCACTATCGCCTCAATAAGTACAGATCAGCGTGTTGGGCTTTTTGCGCTGCCATTGGTGAATGATCAGTCAGGTGCCCAGATATTGATAGGAGCGGATGGCGATACCGAGGCGCCGAAGCAGGCCATAAAACTCATGCTCGAGAGTCTTGGATTTCCAAAACGATAATGCACCACCGATTCCGCTCAAATCATCAAACCCGGGTGTGGCCGGTTCGGAAACGAGCCCTCCTCATTGCGCTGATGTTTATTGCGCTGCCGGTCGGTAAGGCCTTCGCACAGGGCACGATTTCGGGAACGGTACATGACGAAGAGACGACAGAGTCGCTAATCGGTGTTAACGTCATCGTCGTAGGAACATCATTCGGTAGCGCCACTGATCTGGACGGTCGATTTACGATTATCAGCCTCGCTGCCGGTGAGTATTCGGTGCGCGTTTCATACATCGGTTTCGAGACCAAGCTGTTCACAGGAATTTTCGTTGAAGACGGACAAACGACTTCACTGGAAGTGACACTCAAGCAGGCTGTCCTTTCTACGGACAATGAAATCATAGTAGTTGGCGATCGACCGCTTGTTGACGTAGAAAATTCAGCTTCGCGCACAACGATTTCACGCGAACAACTGGCCATAGCGCCCCTTCGGGATGTGCAGGCTGCAGTCGCTACGCAGGTAGGAATCGTCAAGGATCCCACCGGACTTTATATCCGAGGTGGCCGTGGAGATGAGACGGGCTTTTTTGTGGATGGCGTATCGGCCAAAGACCCTCTTGCCGGGACCGGATTCGGGCTGGACCTTGGATCGAATTCATTTCGAGATATCGAAGTAACAACCGGGGGTATTGGCGCTGAGGTGGGCGATGTGACCTCCGGCGTGGTTGCCGTCCGAACCCAGGACGGCACGGACAAGTTGAGTGGATTCTTTTCGCACAAACGAGACAATCTGGGATTTAACGATAGTGCGGATTCGAATTTCATGGAAGAGATTTTCGAGTTCAACCTGGGGGGCCCCATCGTTCGCGGAAAACTTCGATTCTTCTTCTCGGGTCAGGTTCAGCTTTCGGACGGGTTCACGAGGGAGACGGCAACGCCCGAGCAGGTGCGCACCTCTCTGCTGGGGGGTACTTTTTTTATGCCTAGAACGGGTAACCGCTGGAATGGAATTTCAAAGCTGACCTACGAAGTAAAACCGGGGATGAGGCTTCAAGGTTCGTACCAGCGTTCATTCACTGTAAATCAGAATACGCGGATGTTGCAGGTGACCGGAAACGACGACATTATCGAACCGGGATTCCAATACGCTTTTATTCTCCAGCCCGATAAAGCCAACACCTATGCGCACAACAATATTATCTCCTATCTGAAGTGGTCACATGTTCTTAACGAACGGTCATTCTACGACATTCAGGTGAGTCGATTGTTTACCAAACTGCGGGCCGATGCAAACGGTCGAAACTGGAGACCTGAAAATGTCAGCACTGAGCTCAACCCTGAGAGTATTGTGACGTTTCCGGCGAACGTCTTCGTCGACAACAGTGGAAATCCGCTGGACCCGAACGCGCTCTTCATTCTACCTGGACCGGGCCTCATCAACAACGGTGGCATCGCGACGCGTTTCCACGACCACTTTGCTGAGGAAATAACGGTTCGAGCCACCTACACGCGATTCACTGAGAGCATGATCGGCCGCTCGGAAGTTGGTTTCGAATTCAAGTTCAACGACTATCAGTGGATTGACGTGATTCGCCCGTGGGTAGGCGCTCCAATCGGCACGGGCACGGAAGGCGTCAGCACAAATCGACTCGGAGCGAGTTCAGACATCTGGCGCGTAAAACCGAGAAGAGCCGCCTTGTTCGGTACTCACCAGATCCGTTATCGGGGCCTTATTGCGAATCTGGGTGCGCGCCTGGAATCATGGTCTCCGGGTCGTTACGTGGACGATCTGATCGATGATCCGCAAGCGCCTATTCTGGACACCGTCAGAAAAGCATACAAGGATGACACGATTGGTTTTTTGGGACTGCGTACCAAATTCCGATTGCTTCCGAAAATTCGCGTTTCGTTTCCGATCAAAGAGAACCGGGTTCTGTTTTTCAATTACGGACACTCTACCAAAATTCCGCATCCGACGTTTGTCTACACGGGTCTCGATCCGTTTTTCCAGGATCGGTCATTTTTCTCGGACCTGGGCAATCCAAACCTGGATCCTGAGTATGACATATCGTATGAGCTTGGTTTGAGAACCCAGTTTACAGGAAATGACGTATTGAACCTGACGGCGTTCTGGCGAGATAAATTTGACTTCATTACCGTCCAGAATGTTATTGTAAAAGATCCCACCGGACGCGACGTATCCCGCGCTTTTCGCATCAATGGTGATTTTGCACGCGTTCGAGGCGTCGAAGCCAGTTATCTGAAAAGGGCAGGAAGATGGTTTCAGGGTCAACTTTCGGCCTCTTTCTCTCAAGCAACCGGACTGAGTTCTACGAATAATGACGCGCTGAGACAGTTCCTGGTAAACGGGAATATCGATAACACTTTTGAAACGCCTCTTGCCTGGGATCGCCCCGTCGATGTCAAAGCCATCGTTACATTCACACACGAAAAGGCGCGACCCTTATTTGGAATTCCCGGGTTGAACCAGTTCCAGGTTTACCTCGCGTCCACGTACAGAAGTGGACAACGATATACGCCGGTCGCATTCCGCGGCAATGAGGTCAATCCATTTTCGGGAGAATCGGACTGGCGACCCATCTACGAAACGGTTTCTGATCCTGCAGAAAGACTCTCAGAGATCGGGAAGGCCTGGTGGTGGTTTGATATGAGTTTTCTGCGAACGGTTCGTGTCGCCGGAACGGATATAAAGCTGACCCTGGAAATCACGAATCTGTTCGATCAAAAGAACAGCATCATTGTAAATCCAGTTACGGGAGACGCCTATCCAGATGTGAATGCGGCCACAACGGATTTCACAAAACTGAGGGGCAATTCGGAATATGATGTTGAGGTAGGCACGAGAGATCCCCGCTACGATGATCCGAATTCGGCGGGTCTACCACCATTCAACCCCGCCCGCTTCCTGCCCCAGCGTCACATCATTTTCGGCTTGTCGTTCCAGTTTTGAATGATGATTGATAGCAGGACATATCGATCAGGAAGCGACGAGAAGAGAGCTCATTTCGGGTGGGTGGTCTTTCTTTTTTGCGGTCTTGTCGCGTTTTCGAGCAGCCCCGTATCCGCACAACTTTTGCCGGCACTCGGAAACGAACGATCTGGTACGTCGGGATTTCAATTTCTTAAAATTCCAGTGGACGCCCGGGCAGCGGCCCTCGGCGAGTCGGTCGTTGCGTCGGCATCGGATGCCAGCACGCTATTCTGGAACCCGGCGCTTGTATCATTGATGGATGGATTGCAGGTAGGATTTTATCATACGGCCTATTTCGTCGATGTAAATCTTGAATTTGTGGCGCTTTCCTATCCTCTTCCGGGTTCCAACATCACGGTGGGCGCCAGTCTTCAAACCCTGAACTCGGGAGAAATGGACGTGACGACTGAGTTTCAACCATTTGGAACGGGCCAGACGTTTCGACTCACGGATATTGCAGCCGGTTTGACGATATCTCAGCGCCTTACCGACTTGTTCAGCTACGGCATCACCTCTAAATACGTGCGCGAAAACGTTGCAGGAATTTCTTCAAGTACCGTCGTATTCGATATGGGCATTTATTATCAAATTGGTACGACGGGTGCGAAAATGGCCGTCTCCGTTAGGAATTTTGGATTTGACGGCCGACCGAAAGGAAGTATTGATCGGATCGTCATCGCAGATAATCCCATCAAGACAGAAACCGATTTCGAAGGGATCACACCGCCCACCACGTTTCATCTCGGAACGGTCTATGAAGTTCTACGAGACAATCCGAACAACTCGTTGTTGGTGTCCGCCCAGCTCAATAATCCGAGTGACAATTCCGAAAATTTCAATATGGGCCTCGAATACGGGTGGCACAACACCATCGTTTTCAGGGTGGGTTATCGTTTTGGAGTTGAAGAGTTCACGATACCCAGCCTGGGCGTCGGTCTGCACATCCCTTATCTGGGATCAAATTATCGAATTGACTACGCCTTCAATCAGTTAGAGCGTTTGGGCAACGTACACCGATTTGGATTAAACCTCTCGTTTTGATGGCAGGCCACCAAAAATATCGGATGGCAGGGATGTCCCGCGTCGGCGTGATTGTGTTCTTCGCTTTAGGATATCTGATGACAGGGTGTGATGACCTGATGGGTTCTAAGCAGGATGCGACAACGGAGGAAATCTTCGAGGCGGGTCGCCGCGAGCCCGGGCTCATCAGCGAGGTTGAATACGTCCCCCTTTTCCCATTCTTCTCCAACGGAGCAGACGGAGCGCCTCTGGATCAGCCAACGGACGTTTACGTCGGGTATGACGAATTAATCTACATCGTAGACCGTCGCGGCTTGCACGTATTGGATCGAGCTGGACGCGGGAGTGCTTTCTTGGAGATCCCAGGAGGCGGAACATCGGTTGTTCAAGATCGCCGTCTGAATGTCTATGTCACGGCCAGGCGCGACACATTTTTGAACGGCCGAAACTGGAGTCTTCCTGTGGTGCTTCGTTACGATCGACTTGTGGGGAGCACAGCCGTGCTGGCCGACATCATCTGGCATCCGTTTGACGAGGACTCGAGAAAATTCAGTAAACCCGATCCAATTGACACGGACGAAGAGGTTTCATTCACGGGCGTGGGTGTTCTATACAATAACAATATTTTTGTGAGTCGCCGGGGGCCGGTAAATGTCCGTTCGTCGGTCATATTGCCGCACAATGCAGTACTCGAGTTTTCGCCCGAAGGAAGGAATCTCCAGGCCATTCCCTCTTTGCATCCAACTAGAGAAAGCCTCAGGAGTGCGCTTTATCCTACCGATATTACCACGTTTGTTCACCCACCTCAGCGATCGTTCTTTTCACAAACGCGACATTTTATTCTCACCCAATCGCCGGTCTCAGATGATGTGATCAGTGGTGGGTCGCCGCCTATTGCCCCGCTCAGATTCTCCACACTCTCCATCAGAGCGGTGCTGACAACCGATGGCATTGTGTATCAGTCGGACCCTGAGAAGCTTCAGGTCGCTGCCAATCCGGATCGAGGCGACGGTTTTCTCTACGATGAGTTTAAATTTTCCAATCCGTCCGACGTGACTGTCGCCACGGATGAAACCAATTACCTGTTTGTACTTGACGCAGGAAAAGACAGCTTGTTCGTGTTCACGGCTGCTGGTATTGAAGGGGTGACCCCGCCCCCTGGCTCTCGATCCACAAAACCGGTCGTCGTATCGTTTGGCGGATCCGGGGATGGAGCATCTGAGTTCAATCGACCTCTTGGTGTTGCCTATTTTGATCGAATCGTGTACGTCGCCGACACGGGCAACAACCGCATTTCCCGATTTCGTCTGAATACAGATTTCGAGTAGTAAGCACGATGGGCTCTCTTTGTCGACCGAAGTTTGTAGTTGCAACGAGTGCGGTCGTTTTCCTGACTTATTTCTGGATTTACGCTGCCCATTCTCAGTCCATCACCCCCGTTGGTTCAGCCGAAACGTTCGACGTGGCCACCTGGAATATCGAGTGGTTTGGAGATACGGGCAACAACCACGGGCCCAGCGACGTGGATCAGCAGCGGGAAAACGTTGAGAAGATCATCCTGGAGTCGAAGATCGACCTATGGGCCTTACAGGAAATCTCAGACACACGGCAGTTTCAAAGACTCCTGGATTCGCTGGGTGGACCGTGGGAGGGCCTTCGCGCAACAATATCGGGTACGCAGCGCATTGCCTTCATTTACAACACGGACGTCGTTTTCCTGCGACAGTCCAAGCATATATTGGAGACGTTCTCGTCGAGTAGTAACCAATCGCTCAATTATTTTGCAGGGCGACCACCTCTTCAGATCACAATCGACGTCACGCTTCCGGACACGACGGTCCGACTGACGGTGATCACCGTACACATGAAGTGTTGTGCCGATTCGCTTTCGCACGAAAGGCGAACCAAGGCCTCGGATAAACTCAAAATACACGTCGATTTTACGCCACTTGCGAGCGAACCGGTCATCATTATGGGCGATTTCAATGATGAACTATTGACTTCAATCCGAAATGGAAGTCCGTCTCCTTATAAAAATTTCTCCGACGATCCGGACGATTTCCAATTCATGACTCTGCCTCTGGAACAGCAGAATATCGGTACGTTTTGCTTCAGCAGTCCTACGTGCTCGGGTGGTTCAACGATCGACCACATCCTCATCACAAACGAGCTTTTTCCGCACTTTGAGGTCGGATCCATTGCCCGTCTCGAGTCCGTTCTAACCGAAATCCCCAACTTTGTAAATTCCACATCGGATCATATGCCTGTGTATGCTCGATTCATATTTCCCACGAACACAGGCACCGATGAGTCGGGCGAGGTCCCTGCGCGATTACGAATTTCAAATCTTTTTCCGAACCCCACCGCGGACCAATTCGAATTCACGGTCGAAACGGTCAAGTTGGAGAATCTGCTTGTCGAGGTATACGATGTTCTCGGAAGAAAACAGTCGTCCGAGCACGTCTGGCCACGCGGATTGGCTGAAACGCGGATACAGGTAGATACGCAAAAGCTTCCGGCGGGAATTTACTTCGTACGCGTATCGACTGGATCACTCTCGAGCCAGGCAAAATTTGTCAGGCTGGCCCGATAAGATCCGTTTCGTGATCCGAATACCCTTCCGTCGTCCGGTTACTTCTCCGAACAGCGTCACCGCAGAGATAGTACGGGGTCCGTACTATCTGAAGCGATTCGTACGGGATCCGGACCATTCAGACGGAATTCACAATATTGGTATATTGTGAGTATTATTCGCAAGACACACGCAATTTTCGTGTTTTACGAACGTCGTTAAGAATAATTCACAAATAACTAAAACAGTGAGAGTATTTCACAGCAAGTGAACAGTTTTCATGGAAGACTACTGCCAGAGCCCGCAAGGCCCGTAGGATATGCCGCCCTGATAGACACGTATAATTTGAGCGTGCCATTTCCTCTCCGACTCGCTGCCATAGCAGAGCGGCATCATCCGGTGCCGACGAGTGATTGGCTTCTCCTTACGCCCCGGCACGACCCAGGAGACACGCTGTTGGGTAATATGGAGTTTGCCCTCAAACGAGAGGGTGTGAGACTTGATGTACTCACTCAGCTCTTCCAATCCGTATCGAAGGCACAAATTGCGAGCGTACTTCGCCAGAAACCGACGGGAATCTACACACGCCGGTTGTGGTTTTTGTACGAATGGCTCACACGTGAAGAACTTGATCTTCCGGACGCCAGGAAGGTGAAGTCGGTCATGGCGCTGAATCCACATCAGCAATTCTCAATAGAATCTGGTGAACTGTCATTGCGTCAAAGAGTGATCAATAATCTTCCAGGCACGCCAGACTTTTGCCCCTTGGTGTGGAGAACAGCTTTACTCACCGAATTCATGGCTGAGCACCTGGACGCGCGCGCGCGCAAGGTCATCGGTCATACGCATCCAGATGTTCTGTCTCGTGCGGCAGCGTTTCTACTCCTTGGAGACAGTCAGGCGACGTTCCGCATTGAGGGAGAACGTCCACCGCAACAGCGCGCGCAACGATGGGGAAACGCCATAGGTGAAGCGGGAGCCATATCGCTCACAATAGCAGAGTTGGAGAGGCTCCAGCACATTGTGATCGGAGATCATCGCTTTGTGAAATTGGGTCTTCGCAATTCGGGCGGATTCGTTGGGACATATGATCGCAATTCCAGAGAGCCGATTCCCGAACATATTAGTGCTCGCCCCAAAGATCTGACCAGACTGTTGGAAGGATTGATTGAGTGTGCGACGAGGTCGCTTGCAGGTGGAATTGACCCGGTAGTAACCGCTGCGTGCACCGCATTCGGATTCGTATTCATGCACCCTTTCGAAGATGGAAACGGACGAATACACCGGTGGCTAGTCCATCACGTTCTTGCCAAGGCAGGATATAATCCTACGGGAATCGTTTTCCCAATCAGCGCGGCTATTCTAAGGCAAATAGAAGACTACAAAGACGTTCTTGGTGCTTATTCGCGACCGCTCCTTCCTTTGATCAACTGGCGCCCAACTGACAAGAACAACGTTGAGGTGCTAAATGAGACCTCGAGTTACTATGCCTTCTTCGACGCTACCCGACAGGCCGAATTTCTTTTTAAATGTGTAAAGGAAACGGTCGAACACGATTTACCGTCGGAGGTTAGTTTCCTTGAAGCATTCGACCAATTTGGAGATCTGATTCAAGAGATTGTCGACATGTCTCAGTCAACAGTTGATCTACTTCATCGATTTCTAAAGCAAGGACAGGGAAGATTGTCGGCTAGGGCGCGGGAGAAGGAATTCAAAGAGCTAAGTAGTGATGAGATCGCCCAGATAGAGAAAATCTATAAACGGTTATTTCTGGCTACCCGTTAGCGGCCCCCAATCCATGGTGAGTAGGCCCGCACCACCAGCCCTTATTCGTACCGAATCGAGTCCACCGGATTTGCGAGCGAGGCGCGAAGAGCTTGTCCACCTACAGAAATCACCACCAGCAGAAGAGCTAATGCACCGGTCAGAATGAAAACGCCTGCGTCGATGTGAGTGCGATAGGCGAAGGTGTCAAGTGCCCTTCCCCCGTTTCAGTGGACGGTGGTCAGGCCGAGCTGCTCACGTTCGGCCCTTTCTACGACAAGGAGCCTGTGATTGCACCCGACGGTAGACGGATAGCATTCGTTTCTGAACGAGATGGAAGTAACGGCAACATTCATGTTCTCGATCTCTAGCGCGGGGAGATCAAGGTTGTTACGAAATAGGTCGAATTTATGTTTTCTTCGCCACCACTACGTTGACCGGTCCATTCTTGAAGACGCAGGTTGTTTCGAAGCCGATATTTTGCAACTTCGCCTCCTCGTCTGCCAACGGAAAGTAAGCATCCTCAGCTGACCACTCCTCGAAATACTGCCACGCATGATCTTCCGCAATACCATTCTTCACCATGTGTTCGGCCCAATACTGATAAAGTCGATTCTTCCCGAGATGCTCCGTTGGCATATTCACGTCGGCGTTGACGAAAACACCGCCGTGACGGAGCGCCCCGAACACCCTGGCGAATAGAGCTGATTTTATTTCAATGGTCGCTACGTGATGAAGGGATAGCGACGCAGCAAAAGCATCACACGAAGAAAAGGGTTCGTCGTAGGAACGTAGTGTGAATCGGGTACGGTTTCCGAAGCGCTTAAGTCGTTGCTGCGCCTGCTTGAGCATCTCTGGATCAACGTCCAGGAGTTCAACCGTTCCGACTCCGCGCCGTGCTAGTAGGACCTCGGAAAGGGCGCCTGTACCTGCTCCGAGATCCTGGACGAGCGACGGATCAATTGCCGCGACCGCGTCGGCCGCCGCATTGAGCATCGCATCATAACCTGGAATGAAACGGCGGATTGCTGAATCGTATGCTTCATTTCCCAGGCGTAGATGCTCCCGGACATTATGCGTTCGCGTTTCACTCATAACGATGAAGTTCAGCCGCCTGAAACCACGACGACGTTCCAACAAGCCAATAAGACGCCAAGGCTGAACTAAGCAAAACTGTCTCGCTTGCACTCAACTGAAGCGGATAACGCATAGCCCGGGCGGCAGCCTCCACCACCTTGGCAAGAGACGTAGGTTTCGGATTATACGTTTCGGTCCCTTTTTCGATCTTTGAAAAATCTAATACGTTGTTAAGTAAGCGAGTCAGGCGTTCACTTTCGTTGACAATCGTACCCAGAAATTCCGTCCGCTCGTGGGGATCTGCGAAGCGGCCCATACGCAGGGTCTCGGCAAACATGCGAATGGCAGTGAGCGGAGTTTTTAATTCATGTGAGACGCTAGCGACGAATTGGGAGCGCATGGCTGACAAATTTCGCTCGCGCTTCATGTCCCGCCAATGGAGGTAACCACCGAATAAGGTGATGCTCAAGACGAGCAGCAGGGCGACCAGGTAATAGGTGTACTGAACACTCCATGGTCTTTGCGCGGTTTCCCCTTTCGGCGCGAGTGTAACATTCAGATCAGGAAAAGAAGATCCCAGCCGGTTCCCCTCCGCGTTTCTGCCGGTCAACAGGTGCGGCTCGACGGAGGCTGTTTCTAACCACTCGTCTTCTTCCATCACCGATGTCCACACGTCTTCGGTGCGCACCACGACGGCCAACGGGGGCGTACCGGCGAGAGACGAATCCACACTGACCAACCAGGGGTCCTCGCCATACGGTATCCAGAGCGGCGCGGTCGATTCAGCACTGTTTCCCCTGCGGGCGATAAGCATCAGATTAGAAAAATCGGTCTGGAGTGCGAGAACCTGCTCCACGTCACGGAGTTTTTATTGGACCGCTTTCTGAGAGTCCAGCACCCGGTTTCGAAGTATATCTTCGGATGAAGCCTCGGCAAGGGTTTCTGCAAATCCGTCCAGCATATAAGAGGCGGTTGGTGACAGCCACGAAGACGTCGTTAGTGAGGTTTGAAGGGTGTTAAGAATCTCTGTGGTTGCTACCCGTTCTTCAAGCAGGCGCCCGGCTGCATAGAAAGAAAAAGGAACAGCGTATTCGTCGTGCACGTTGGGAGAGAGTTGTAGGAGCGTTTTGTATTGCTCTCGTCCACTCGTCACTCTGCCTTCTTTCATTAACGTTCGCGCCAGTAAAAGCCGTGCATAGGCGCGCTGCGTCGAGTTCTGCGCTGTTTCCATCGCCCCCTGATACAACCGGGCAGCTTTGTCCATTCGTTTAAGTACGAACTCAGCCTTTTCACCTTGCTGGATCTTTCGCTCAAAGATCTCATCTCTTTCAAGACGCCTTATTTCTCCGGGCGTATCCGACTTGTTAGGACAATTGTATGCATTATATTAGGACAATTATATGCGGTATATTCGTTTATCCTTTATTTTTCAATAGATCGTGTACTTGAAACCGTATTATATTGACATTTAGGATATATATGCGCAGTACTTTAGGGCTATTATATGCGACATACTAGAACAATCGTATGCGGCGATTAGCCACAGAATTGAATACTAACGGCGCGTATTAACGAGGCGAAAATGACACCTGAGTCGCTGACGTGGCTGGAAAGCCTAGCCAAAGAAGATCGGATCCCGGTTCTCCGAAAATCAGAATTTCCCAATGAGAATGTATTGCGGAGCCTAAGAGCTTCCGATCTATTGATTCGAATACCAGGTGGTCTCTACCTGATTCGTCGTCCGGGAGCTACTGAACAAGAAGTGATTCAACAGCTTTATTGGCCCATCATCGAACGGATTCAGGAGGGATATTCACCATGTGTATTGGAGCGTGAATCTGCAGTAAGAGTCTACATTGGAATAGAAACTCCTCCACCAAAGCTCCGCCTTCGTCAAGGTCGAAATAAAAGCACGAATGATATAAAATTGACGAGGGGGCTGTCTCTTCTGGTCTCCCCAGGAATAATAGATGTCGAAAGAACTCGGTCAATTAGCGTTGCCGGAATACCCATCTCACTCGACGATCCGGTGCGCGTTCTATTTGGACTTCAAGTCTCCGTTCTGAAGGAAAACCTTGACGAGATTTGCACGTGGTTGCAAAGCCTTCTCCTGCCAAGAGAAGAAATTGAGCAGGCGTATGATGAGTTTCCGAGGCCCGTTGTTATCAGGCGCCTTGCCCATTTAGCAATCGATGCGGGAAATGAAGAACTCGCTTCTTCACTGAATAGCGTGGTGAGAAAAAAGCAAAATGTTAGAATTGGTAGAGGGCAAACTGGAGTAGGCAAAGCCCTACTGGTACCGTCGTATATACGCCGGCACCGAACGACTCGGCGGCCGTGGCTTGATCGTTTAAACAACTTGATGGCACTATTTCAAGATCAAATCACGCAAGTTCTTGAGGACTCGGAGTTCTTGCAACTGCGAAATGACATGAAAGACCTCATTGATCAGGCGCGTGAAGCCAAAACATTCGATCTATATCACTCTACATCGATCGAAGGTTATCGGTTGCGCTATGAAGATGTCAGTGTCATACTTGGGGGAGACCCGGCAGGTGGATTGTCAGAAGTAGATGTCAAGAATCGAATGGCCGTTCTGGGATATTCACGCGCTTTCGATTCTTTATTAGAACGATTTGAAAGCACCGAAATACCGGTAGGCATAGACAACAAGTTAATATTCGACCTTTACGTGAGTCTCTTTTACCCGTCCGTTGAAGCAGGTATTGTCGGTTCAGACCAATTAGCAGAGTGGCGATCTGCTCCAGTCTTCATTCGGAACACAACGTATGTCCCACCAAGTGCAGGACGTATTCCAGAAATGATGGATGTATTCATCTCAAATCTTGAGAAGGTGGCGGACCCCGTATCCAAGGCCATTTTGTGCCATCTCATTCTTGTTTCTATTCACCCTTTTCCTGACGGAAACGGCAGAGTAGGTAGATTTCTTATGAACACCGCCTTTCTTAACGGCCACCGGCCATGGCTTACAATAAGAGAGTACGAACGGGACATTTACTTTAGATCACTTAGGCAGGCACAGCTCGAGGACGATGCTTCGGCTTTCGCGAAATTCATAGTGGGTCGATTACACCCAAATGGCCCGGACTGACTTGAATGAGTAGGGAGATTTATTGGGGTGCAGATCACAGGCGAACGGTCCTACTATAGTATCTGAT
>BTQE01000034.1:0-28455 GCA_036985715.1 Rhodothermia bacterium | reverse complement strand
TCCGAAATTATAAGTTACAGACGCAATTCGGGTAAATAAAGATCAATTGGGCATGGTATCACTGCAAGATCAAATTGTATTTGTAACGGGCGCGAGTTCTGGAATTGGTGCGGCCTGCGTGGGAGCGTTTGCCGGCGCCGGAGCGCGTGTAATCGTCTGCGCGAGACGAATCGAGCGACTGCGTGAGATGGTTGTGACCTGGGAAAAGGAGTACGGGACGTCGTTTTACGCTTTCAAGCTAGACATATCCGATCATGATGCGGTTCAGAAGTCCGTGAAAGAAATCCCGAGGGAGTGGCAGGAAATAGATATTCTGGTCAACAACGCGGGTAAGGCGCTTGGACTCGAAAACTCTTACCAGACTCGCCTGGATCATCTGGACGGAATGATGGACACGAATGTGAAGGGCCTGTTGTATGTAAACGGGGTCGTTATTCCTGGTATGATTGAACGAAATCGAGGTCATATCATCCATATTGGTTCCGTTGCGGGGCGTTGGGTGTACCCCGGTGGCACGATTTATTGCGCCACGAAACACGCAGTCAGGGCCATCAATGAAGGCCTGAAAATGGACCTTCATGGTACTCCAATTCGCGTTTCTTCGGTAGATCCTGGGCTGGTTGAGACGGAATTCAGCCTGGTCCGATTCGAGGGCGATGCTGAACGTGCAGAGAATATTTATGCGGGAGTTGTGCCACTCACGGCCGTCGATGTTGCTGATGCGGTGATGTATTGCGCCACACGGCCTCCACACGTCAATATCAACGAAATTTCGCTCATGTGCGTTGATCAATCGGCGGCAACCATGGTTCGCCGACGGACTTGATGGAAGGGATTCACTTGCATCCGCTGGATGAATTGTCGATATTGATAACTGAAAATAGCTGACCCTCCCTCTCAGCATTTTCTTCCGGGCCCGCCTCGTTTTTCGAGGTGGGCCTTCTTTTTTGCCCTATTCTTTCCGTACCCTGAGATAACGTTGGTTTCAGCGGCTGACCAGCATGGGCTACAACCCCCCACCTCACCGGACTTTTTCATGCTACGGCTTCGTTTATACTCTCCCATTCTTGTTGGTGCGATTATTTTCTTGTCCTCGTGCTCATCAAGTACGGATTTTGACACACTGTTAGTTGGCGGCACGATTTACGACGGCTCGGGTCAAGCTCCTTACGTCGCTGACGTCGGAATCCGGGCCGATACGATTGCGGCCGTCGGCGATCTATCCGGATTTTCGGCTGCCGAGGAGCTGGACGTTTCCGGGCTGGCGGTCGCACCGGGGTTTATCAACATGCTCAGCTGGGCGACCACCTCGCTCATTGAGGACGGTCGCTCGATGGGCGACATCCTTCAGGGCGTTACGTTGGAGATTTTCGGTGAGGGTTGGTCATTGGGTCCGCTGAACGAAGCCATGAAGGAAGAGACCATCAACGCCCAGTCCGACATCAAGTACGACATCGATTGGACAACACTCGGAGAATACCTTTCATCGCTCGAGCGGCGAGGCATCACGCCGAATGTGGCCTCCTTCGTTGGAGCAACCACCGTGCGCATCCACGAACTCCAGGAGGAAGATCGTCCTCCGACAGCCGATGAACTCGAACGCATGAAGCAACTGGTTCGAGAGGCCATGGAAGAGGGTGCGCTTGGGGTCGGATCCTCGCTCATCTACACACCTGCGTTTTACGCAGATACGGAGGAGCTTATCGAGTTGGCCCGTGTAGCGGCCGAATACGGCGGCATGTACATCAGCCACGTCAGGAGCGAGGGCAACCGGTTGCTCGAATCTGTCGATGAACTCATTGAGATCGCTCGGGAAGCCGACATCAGGGCAGAAATATACCATCTCAAGGCTGCAGGTCTACAAAATTGGAGCAAGCTCGAGGACGTCATTGACCGCGTCGAAGAAGCGCGCGCCGAGGGTCTATCCATTACGGCGGATATGTATACGTACACGGCCGGGTCCACTGGTCTCGACGCTGCGATGCCACCGTGGGTTCAAGAAGGTGGCTATGGCGTCTGGAGAAAACGCCTTCAGGATCCCTCGATCAGATCGCGACTGATTGAGGAAATGAGCACACCCACTGACGAGTGGGAAAACCTGTATTTGTCCGCAGGAGCTGAAGGCACAGTCCTCGTAGGATTCAGACAGGACTCGCTGCGCTACCTGACCGGGAAAACGCTATCTGAGGCGGCCGAATTGAGGGGCAAATCCCCTGAGGAAACGGCCATCGAGCTCGTTATCGCCGACAGCTCAAGAGTTGATGTTGTGTATTTCCTGATGTCTGAAGAGAATGTGCGCCGTCAGATTCAGGTCCCCTGGGTGAGTTTTGGGTCGGACTCGGGTTCACTCAGTCCGGAAGGAGTGTTTCTCAATTCGCAACCCCATCCGAGGGCTTACGGAAACTTCGCTCGTCTTCTTGGGAAGTATGTTCGGGATGAGGGGCTCATCCCTCTCGAGGAGGCAGTTCGCAGATTGACTTCACTACCCGCAGAAAACCTTCACCTTGATAAAAGAGGTCGACTGGCGGACGGATATTTTGCTGACATAGCCGTATTCGATCCAAACACGATTATCGATCATGCCACGTTTGACGATCCTCACCAACTCGCGACCGGTATGATTCACGTGTTCGTCAACGGTAAGATCGTACTAAGAAACGGTACACACACCGGTGCCCTGCCTGGCAGATTCGTTAAGCGTGCAGGGACCACCGGCCAACATGTAGAGCCATGACTCGAAGCAACTTCATCAGATTTACGCTGCTGATCAGTCTGATCATCGCCGCCACGGCTCAGCTCGCCACAGCACGATCCACCACTGATCAGGAAACCATTTATTCGGTCGTCATTTCCGGCGGCACCGTCTATGACGGCTTGGGTACGGACGGCGTCCGTACCGATGTAGGCATCCTCGGAAATCGAATTGCCGCTATCGGCGATTTGTCGGCGGCACGGGCTGCCAGGCGTATAGATGCAACGGGGCTTGCTGTCGTCCCCGGATTCATCGACATCCACAGCCACGCCACTTCTGGATCACCGGAATCGAGTGGGATTGTTCAAAGACCCCTGGCTGAAAACTACGTTCGTCAGGGTGTGACAACCGCCCTGGGAGGCCAGGATGGGAGCTCACCCATTCAAATCGGTGAATTCCTGGCGTACATGGATGCGCTACCCAGCGCGATCAATGTCGGCCTGTTTGTCGGGCACGGGAGTATTCGAGGCCGAGTCATGGGTCAGGAGGATAGGGCCCCAACGGTATCGGAGTTGGCGGATATGGTTTCGCTGGTCGAACGAGCCATGTTGGACGGCGCGTTTGGCCTGTCGTCCGGACTCGAATACACTCCGGGATCGTACGCGAATCTGGATGAACTGATCGTACTTGCCGGGCCACTTGCCACGCATAATGGGCTTTATATTAGCCACATTCGAGACGAAGGTGCCCGTGTTTTGGAGAGCATCTCGGAAGTCATTCGGGTCGGAGAAGAAGCCGGTATTGCAGCCCAGGTGACCCATCACAAGGTGATCGGAAAAGCGCGATGGGGAGGGACGGTCGCTACCTTGAAACTGATCGAAGAGGCCCGAGCGAGAGGCGTGGATGTCACAATCGACCAATACCCCTATACCGCGTCAAGCACGGGAATGACGATCCTCTTCCCGGGGTGGGCCAAGGCGGGTGGAACCAGCGAGCTTCTCGAGCGGCTAAAAGACCCGGAGACGAGGAATCGTATCCGCTCCGACGTGATCGCGCACATAGTCGAGGAACGGGGGGCCGATCCATCGACGATAGTAGCTGCTCGATGTCCCAACAACTCAGCAATGGACGGTTTGAGCCTCGCAGACATTCTGGAGCGAGACAGAAAATCGATTACCGTCGAAGGAGCTGCTGATGTGGCCATTCTTCTTGTGGAAACAGGCGGGTGCTCGGGCATTTTTCACTCCATGTCCGAGGGCGACGTGCGTCGTGTGATGATCCATCCAACAACAATGATTTCATCAGATGGAGGCATACCTGCGCTCGGCACCGGGGTCCCTCATCCGCGGAATTATGGCGCATTCGCCCGAGTGCTCAGGTATTACGTCCGCGAGGAGGGTGTTTTGACATTCCAGCAGGCGATTCAAAAAATGACGAGCCTGCCAGCAGATCGGTTGGGGCTCAAGGAGCGTGGCCGTCTTGAGCCAGGTGTCATCGCAGACGTTGTGGTCCTGGATTCCGAGGCGATTTCGGATCATGCAGTCTTCGGTGATCCTCACCAGTATGCGACCGGCGTTGGATATGTCTTTGTATCCGGAAGAGCCGTGTTATGGGAAGGCGAACCGACCGGCGTGCGTCCGGGGAAGGCCCTTCGGCACCGGATAGAATGACGAGGGTCGGTAGACGGGTTTCTTGTTCAATTTGGACTAAATACCGTACTTTACCCCAGATATCCGTCAAGAATACAGGATTTTGGCGCTTGGGCCGTTTCAGATGCCCATTCCGTATTCGAGTAACATATCGGATCTTAGATCGGTTCTCAGATTGGTGTCGATTAATTCGTTCACAACCTGGTAGAGTGTCATGAATTGCATTTTCGATCGCATCACCTCCAAGTATTTAAGACTGGGAGCTCTGGTTATTCTCCCTGGCATCTTGATTCCTTCAGCATATGGCCAGACGGTATCCGGGACGGTCACCGAATCCGACGGAGGATATACGCTTCCCGGAGCGACGGTTACGGTCGTCGATGCCTCTGGCGACCATGTAGCTGGCGTCGCCACAGACCTGGACGGCGCGTACTCTCTAGACGTAGCAGCGACCGGTAGTTTCTCGGTGATTGCCCGTTTCGTCGGCTTTCAGGAAGCTGAGCAGTCGGTTACGCTTTCTTCCGGACAATCCTTAACGGTCGATTTTGCCCTCGGTCAAACGGGATTCGAATTGAATACGGTTGTGGTTGCAGCCTCCCGGCGTCAGGAAAAAGCCCTGGATGCCCCAGCCTCAATATCCGTTCTCAACTCAGATGACGTGGAAGGAAGCGTCAGTACGTCTTCCATTGATGCACTGCGGACGACTACGGGAGTCGACATGGCTCAGACAGGCGTCGATCGCAGGGAAGTTGTTCTTCGCGGTTTCAATAATGCCTTCTCAGGTGCGGCCTACGTACTCACGGATTACCGGCAGGCGGCCGCCCCTTCCCTGGCCGTCAATCTCTATTCGATCATGCCGATTATGAATATTGACGTAGACCGCATCGAGGTGGTTCGAGGTCCTGGATCGGCACTTTACGGAGCCGGCGTAGACGCCGGTGTCATTCATTTTATCTCAAAAGATCCGTTCACTCACCCCGGTACAACGATCTCAGTCAGTGGAGGGGAGCGATCGTTATTCGGTGCACAGTTCCGACACGCGGGTGTGACTGGAACCAAGAAAAACATTGGTTACAAAATTACGGGGATGTATGGTCAGGCCAAGGATTGGGAATTGGATCCTGACAACCCGGAAGATGCCATTCAGATCAAGCAGGATCGTTTGACGCCCGGAACGGCGAGTGTGCGCGATAACGGATACGACAAATTCAATCTCAACGGCACGCTGGAGTATCGGTTTGGACCCAATCGAGCACTGATTGTTAACGGTGGACATTCTGAGTTTACCGCGTCGGTTCTCTCGGGAATCGGTACAGTCCAGGGAGACGGCTTCGGTTATTCGTACGGTCAACTTCGCCTGAAGCTCGACAATTTTTTCGCCCAGGTTTATGTAAATAAGAATTCAGCCGGCAATTCTTTCGTTTACGGACTCGATATAGAACCGGTTGGAGGCGACCTTAAGCACGACATAGTCGTCGACAAAGGCGTTCTCTACAACGCACAGGCACAGTACGACGCAACGTTCGCCGACGGCCGTCAGTCTTTCATTTTTGGCGTTGACCTGGAGTTAACGCGGCCGGATACGGAGGGAACCATCAACGGTCGTAACGAAGACGATGACGACATCTCGGAATACGGGGCGTATGTCCAGTCTACGACCAGGTTAACCAACCGGCTGAACCTGACGATCGCAGCTCGAGGGGACTACAACAACGTCCAGGAGAATCTCACCATATCACCGAGAGCTGCACTTGTGTTCTCACCCGGTCCAGGGCACTCGTTTCGCGTAACGTACAACCGGGCGTTCAGCTCGCCGACCTCGAATTCGAATTTCCTGGACATCGTCGCCGGCGTCGTTCCAGGATCGGACATTCTCATCCGGGGAAGAGGCTCAGGAAGCGGATTTTCGTGGGAACGCAATCCAGCCTTCGAAGCTATCGCTGGAACGGATCTGGTTGCAACCAGCTTGAACCCGGCGGCTCTTGGAGTACCGACACCCGCCGGATTACCACTTGATGCCACGTATGCATCCCTGTATGCCGGCCTCGCGGCGATACCCACGGCGCAGCTGACGGCGGTTCTGAACCAGAATGGAATCCCCGTAAACGACGGACAAACCGCTGCGCTCGTTGGGTTGTTGTCGCCTGCCGGTGGAACAAATGTAAACGGGTTTTCTAGAGGAATCTTGGGTGTGCTCAATCTGACGACACTCGAACCTGTGTTCGTCAATGATCTTCAAGCCATTGCGCCGCTGAAGTCGGCAATCGCTGAAACCATTGAACTGGGATACAAGGGCCTGATCAACAACAAGATTTTGGTTGCTGTAGACGCCTATTACACCCAAAAGAAAGATTTCATCGGTCCTCTGATCATGGAGACGCCCTTCGTTTTTGTGCCAAATCTGTCGAACGACCTGACTGCAGCAGTGGCCGACGGGATAGAAGGAAATGCACAATTGGCGGGTACACTGGGTCTGTTTGGCGTATCGCCCGAGGCGGCCGCCGGCTTGATCGTCGGCCTGGCCGGTTCCGCCCTTCCAGATTCTTCTACACCGGTTGCCATTGTACAGCCCCTGGAAAATAACCCGGGTCTTGGTAAAACGCCCGAACTCATGCTGTCTTACCGTAATTTCGGCAAGGTCGACTTTTACGGTGTGGATGCGTCGGTTCAGGTGATGGTCTCGGACGAGCTCAACATCTTTGGCAATGTCTCGTTCGTATCCGACGATTTCTTCAGTGCGAAAGAATTAGATGAGGAGGGTACGGACCGGAAACTGGCATTGAACGCGCCGGCAAAAAAATTCCGTGCCGGATTCGAATACACCATGCCATCCGGATTCTCGTTCAATGCGGCGGGTCGGTACTCTGACGAGTTCCCTATTCTGTCCGGACCGTACGAAGGAATCCTGAAAAGTTACTTCCTTCTGGATGTGGGCGTTGGATATGACCTCAATCAATATGCACCGGGTCTGCGAATTGACATTGGTGTCTCGAACGTGACGGACGACTTGCATCGTGAATTCATTGGCGCTCCTCAGCTTGGGCGCATGGCGATTGCTCGCGTTACGTACAGCGTACGATAGGGATCTCTATCGCGAAACTTGGATTATAGGGCGGGCGCGCGCGGAGCGCGTCCGCCCTCTCTCTTTGACCAATCTTCAACTCATCGGTCTTTGACTTGAGTAGGAAGAGTGGGTAGCTTCCGTGCCGCTGGGCTAAGTCACGGCCGAACGGTACTCAAGTCGCTCAAACGAGATGATCACAGTCCGGCTGCAAATCCGGGTTATACAGATATGTTAGTAGAATACGGTCCCTTTTTTATACAGCTGGGCCTGGCGATTGTCCTGGCGCTTGCCTTCTTGAAAGGGGCTGCGTTACTCGGGCCCAGCCGGCCGAATCGGATTAAGCAAATGCCGTATGAAAGCGGTATGGATCCGATTGGAACGGCTCGGGCCAGATACTCAGTCAAGTTCTATCTGGTCGCGATGATCTTCATCGTCTTCGATGTAGAAGTTGTTTTTTTATACCCCTGGGCGGCCAGTTTCAGGAATTTTTTAGAAGCCGGCATTGGACTCGAGGTACTCGGAGTCGTAACGATTTTTGTGATCATTCTTGCCATTGGCCTGGTATACGATATCAAGAAAGGAGGTCTCGAATTCGATTGAGGTTTGTTCGCGCGAATCGTGCACGGCCTCTCCCGAGATGCCGAATATTTCCAGATCTTGAATTATGGAATCTGACGCTTTTAACCAAGGATATTTGACAACGCGAGTCGACGTGGTCGTTAACTGGGCTCGTTCGAACTCGTTGATGCCGATGCCAATGGGCCTCGCGTGTTGTGCAATCGAGATGATGGCATTTGCATCACCCAAATACGATGTCGCAAGATTTGGAAGCGAAGCGATGCGTTTTTCGCCCAGACAGGCCGACCTGATGATCGTCGCCGGCTGGGTCAGTTACAAAATGGCTCATGCGATTCGGCGAGTGTGGGATCAGATGGCCGATCCCAAGTGGGTTATCGCAATGGGAGCTTGTGCTTCAAGCGGTGGTATGCACCGCTGTTACGGCGTAGTTCAGGGATGCGATAATTTTCTTCCTGTGGATGTGTATATCCCAGGATGCCCTCCCCGTCCAGAAGCCGTTATTCATGCTCTCATGGATATTCAGGAGAAGATTCGGAATGAATATTCAATCGCACGAGATGGAGCCGTCGGCGAGAAGCACCGTTCTATCGAGCCAGTGCGACCTAAGATCATCACTCCCGATGGCGACGCTGCTATCACACCAGACCGACTGTACGGTCAGAAATAGTTCAACAAATACTCCTTTTCATGCCGTCAGAGCAGCAACCCACCCAGCCTAAAACGCTCCCGTTCCTGTTTACACCGGTCGTCTCGTCAGATGAGTCCGCTGAACGGGAGAATCCTCACGTAAAGTCGACTACCATCGTTCCAGACGTCGTGTCGGGACTCAAAGAACGATTCGGTGAAGCCGTACGCGCGGCGTCGGTGTATGCCGGCGAGCACACGGTTCTCATCGCCCGGGACCGACTCGTCGAAGTCTGTACCTATCTGAAAGACGAGCTCGGGTTTAATTTCCTATCCGATCTTGGCGGCATTGACCGGTTCACCGACGAGGAGCGCTATGAGATCTTCTACAATTTGGTTTCGATCGAAAACGAACAACGCCTGCGTGTTAAAATTCGAATCGACGAATCTGATCTTGAAGCCCCGACTCTGACCGACGTTTTCCGAGCTGCAGACTGGAACGAGCGCGAATGCTATGACATGTTTGGAATCCGGTTTGTAGGTCATCCCGATCTGCGTCGGATGTATATGCCAGAGGATTTCGAATACCATCCACTTCGAAAGGAATTTCCACTCCTGGGCATTCCCGGATCCCTCCCGCTACCGCCCCAATCGCCCGAAGCCGGATTGACGATGGATCCGTTCCCGGCAGCTCACGGGTCGAAGCCGGTAAAGAGTTTTGACGAAGAACCGGGTGAGGATCTTTCTGAGATCCGTTCAGAAATGCCCTCTGAGAGACCAGATGACAAATGAGCATCATCCCACAAATCGATTTCGGAAAGACACTCTCGTACTGGCCACGGCACAACGAAGCCATCTATCGAAGGCTGGAAAGCAAGCACGCGTGGCTTGAGGAGGTCCGTCCTCCGGACGAAGCTGAATCTGTTGATCCACTGGACAATCAGATGGTGCTCAATATGGGCCCCCAGCATCCTGCCACACACGGCGTGTTGAGATGCGCTATTCAACTCGACGGCGAGACGATAGAAAAATGCGTTCTCGATATCGGTTACCTGCACCGGGGTCTCGAGAAACTGGCCGAATCCAAGACTTACCAGGAATTCATGCCGTATACGGACCGCATGGATTATCTGGCACCGTACAGCAACAACGTGGCCTGGTGTCTTGCAGTTGAAAAGCTCGCAGCGGTTGAAGTCCCGGAGCGCGCTCAGTGGATTCGAATGATCATGAGCGAACTTGCCCGGATCTCTTCGCACCTTTTGTGGATGGGGGTCGCACTCATGGACGCGGGCGCTGTTTCCGTATTCCTGTGGACATTCCAATTTCGTGAAGACCTCTACAGCATCTTTGACGAAGTCGCAGGCGCCCGCCTGACGGTTTCTCACAGTCGAATTGGTGGCCTGGTCACTGATCTGGGCGGGACAGGCATTAAGCTGATCGAAGATTTTGTGGAGCACTTTCCCGCAGCCGTGGTTGAGTGGGAAAAGTTGCTCAACCGCAATCGAATCTGGATCGACCGCGTAGAGGGAATCGGTGTACTGACGCCAGAAGAGGCTATTGAATTCGGTATGACCGGTGCCAACCTACGGGGCTCCGGAGTTGGACACGACATTCGACGATTCGAGCCGTACCTGAAGTATGACGAAGTTGACTTCACGATTCCAACACGCACCGAGGGAGACGCTCTGGCCCGGTATTTTGTGCGGATGGAAGAAATGAAAGAAGCCATCAAAATTATCCGACAATGTCTGGATCGACTTCCCGAAGGAGAAATTCGGTCTGACGACGCCAAGCGGTCGTACCCCGGCAAAGACGAAGTCTATTACTCGATGGAAGGCCTGATCCACGATTTTATGTACACCGATACGGGAGTTTGTCCACCGAAGGGAGCCGAAGTGTACCACGCAATTGAGTCCCCCAAGGGAGAGCTCGGTTTCTATCTGCAGTCAGATGGCACTGGACGACCCTGCCGCGCTCGAATTAATTCGCCCAGTTTCTCGAACCTCCAGGGCCTGGAGAACATGCTCGAGGGCGGGACGATGGGTGACATGGTCGTAATGATCGGCACGGTCGACCCCGTTCTTGGCGAAGCAGACAAATAGCAACCAGTGTTAAACATGGATATTTCGGAATGACCGATTTCATTAAAGATCCTGGTACGGACAACGTCGCGCTGATGCCAGAACGGAATCCCGATCCCGTTTTTTCGAGCGACCAACTGGTTTTCTCTAACGACGAGAAACAGCAGATCGAGCGGTGGAAAAGTCAGTATCCGACCGTCGACGGGGCCATTATGCGAGCGCTGTGGCTTGCCCAGGAGAAGTTCGAGTTTCTCCCGCCCGAAGTCATCCGATTGACAGCAGACGAGGTCGGTATTCCGTATGCAAAAGCGTATGGGGTCGCCACTTTTTACACCCAGTATTTCAAGAAGAAGAAAGGTAAGCATGTGTTGGACGTGTGTACCTGCTTCTCGTGTCAGGTGTCTGGAGGGTATGATATTCTGCATTACCTCGAGTCCAAACTGGGAGTTCAGGCCGGCGAGACGACCGATGACGGCCTGTTCACCATTCAGGAGGCCGAGTGCCTGGGTGCATGCGGGTCCGCACCCATGCTTCAGATTACAAACGGTCGTTATGCGCTGGACTTGACGAACGAGAAAGTGGACGCACTGATCGACGCTCTGCGCAAGGGAAAAATGCCAGACTTCACCTCCGTAACGCTACCTCAGGACGAAGACGATCTGGGTGGCAATCGACGGTCAGACGTTAAAGACATTCATGCGCCGGGTCCCCGCCCGGTATCGAAAACCGTCAGGTAACGCATTCACGAACGAGCATCATGGAAGTAATGCCTACAGGACAATCCAAAGCTGGCGATTGGCAGAATTACCAGCGCGTTCTGCTTCCTCCGGTTAACGACCTCCACAAATTGGAGGTGTATGAGGGCGAGGGTGGGTACCAGACACTCCGAGATGCTTTGTCGACTGACAAGTGGACGCCCCAGTCGGTAACCGAGGAGGTTCAGCGAGGTGTATTACGAGGGCGCGGCGGCGCAGGCTTCCCCTGCGGGCTGAAATGGACGTTTATGCCACCGGTTGACGAAAAGGTGCCGAGGTTTCTGTGCTGCAATGCCGATGAGTCGGAGCCGGGAACGTTCAAGGATCGGCAACTCATGGAGTACAACCCGCACCTCGTCTTCGAAGGAATGCTGCTCGCCTGCTATGCAATGTCGATTAAGACTGCGTACATGTACGTGCGCGGTGAATTTGCGGACTGGATCACGCATATGGAGGCTGAGCTGGAAAAGGCGTACGCCAGAGGATACGTCGGTCAGAATATTCTGGGCACCGACTTCTCTACCGACATCGTAATCCACAAGGGTGCGGGTGCCTACATCTGCGGGGAAGAATCGAGTCTGATGAACTCACTGGAGGGCAAGCGAGCCTACCCCCGCGCCAAACCCCCTTTCCCTGCCCAGAATGGCATTTGGGGATATCCGACCACCATTAACAATGTCGAAACGCTGGCATGCGTCCCGTTAATTATTAACCACGGCGGCGAGTGGTTTTCACAAATTGGAGCAGAAAAACATCCCGGACCCGTTCTATACGGGATCTCCGGGCACGTCAACCGGCCCGGTGTTTACGAGTATCCCACGGGAATGCTGATCACTGATCTCATCGAAAAGGTGGCCGGCGGCATGCGGAACGGGAAAAAACTGAAAGCCGTCATCCCGGGCGGCAGTTCTACCCCGGTGCTGACGGCCTCTATGGTAGACGGAGTCACCATGGACGCCGAAACCATGCGCGACGCCGGTTCGATGATGGGGACCAGTGGCATGCTCATCTTGGACGAGGATACGGACATTGTGGCGTGGCTTCGCCGGGTGACCCATTTCTACCACCACGAAAGTTGTGGTCAGTGTACTCCCTGTCGAGAGGGGACGGGCTGGCTCGAAAACATTGTAACTCGCATCGAGGAGGGAGAAGGCAATATCCGCGACCTGGATCTGCTCGTCGACCTCTGTTCCCAAATGGAGGGAAGGACCGTTTGCGCCCTCGCAGACGCTGCTGCCTGGCCGGTAAGGTATACGATCGCGCGATTCCGGGAAGAATTTGAAGCTCGATGTCGTCCATCATTGGTTCCCGGGGCTGAGGTTTTGGAAACGGTAGAATAAGCAAGAAGTCGATCCGTATAAAATGGGCAAGATCACGATAGATAACGCGATTTTTGAATTCGAGGGCGATCAGCCGTCGCTCCTCCAATTCTGTTTGGATCGCGAAATTGAGTTGCCGCATTTCTGCTATCACCCGGCCATGTCTGCGCCGGCAAACTGTCGACAGTGCCTTGTCGAGATCGGTAATCCGGAGCGCGATCGCGAAACGGGTAAGATCAAGGTGGATGAGGAAGGCAACGAGGTCATTCGATTCTTTCCCAAATTGATGACCAGCTGTTCTCAGGATATTTCTGATGGCCTCGTCGTCAGAACTCATCGTTCGAGCGATCTGGTGCGCCGCGCCCATAAGGACAACCTGGAGTTTCTGCTCATCAACCATCCTCTCGACTGTCCGATCTGCGACCAGGCCGGAAACTGCCCCCTCCAGAATCAGGCGTACAAATACGGTCCTGAGGGTTCTCGATTTGAATTCCGAAAAGTGTCGAAACCGAAGCACATTCGTCTTGGACCCCGGGTCATATTGGATGCCGAACGATGCATCAACTGCACCCGATGTACCCGGTTTACTTCCGAAATTTCAAACAGCCACCAGCTGACGATTATCGGACGAGGCGTCAAGAATTATCCCATGACACCGCCAGGTACTGAATTCGACGACCCATATTCGATGAACGTGATTGATATTTGTCCCGTGGGTGCCCTTACATCTGAGGATTTTCGATTCAAGGCCAGGGTCTGGGAAATGAGTAGCACGCCTTCAATCACGACGACGAGCGCCAAGGGATCCAACTGCTACTACTGGGTGAAAGATAATCGAATCCTGAAGATCACACCCCGCACGAATATGGCCGTAAACGAGTTCTGGTTAGCAGATGACGACCGCCTCGACTACGAAAGATTCAATGACGATAGACCATCAGGACCCACTGTTGAAGGAGAGGCCTCATCGTGGGAGGACGGATATGCCCGGGCGGCCCGCATTCTCAGGAACGTAGACGGAACCCGGATCGCTTTCCTGGGGTCTGCCCATGCGAGCGTCGAGGACAACCATCTTCTGGCGAGGCTGGCTGATGAACTTGGTGCAGCCACACCCATGTATATCGAACACGTAGACGTCGGTCGGGGAGATGATTGGTTGCGTTCGGACGATAGAACTCCAAACTCAAACGGGTGTGCTCGACTTGGATTCACGGTTGCCGATTCAGACCTGTTGGGTGCCCGACTACGCGCGGGTGAAATAGACGTTCTTTATGTGCTCGAAGACGATCCGATTGCGGCCGGACTCTGCACGAGTGATGACCTGCGCGGTGTGTCGGTCATTCTACATCACTATAATGAATCCAACCAGACTATCGCCCTGGCAAACGTCACGCTGCCGGCGGCCACGATTGTCGAAACCGTCGGAACGTTCGTGAACATGGATGGACATGCGCAGCGCGCCCGACCGGCGAAAGCGATTCGCGGAGTCAATCGAACACTTGCCATGGAAATCGGGCGGAGTCGCGCTGACCGACACGGTACACCGTTCGACCGGTGGCATAACGAAGACAATTTGGTGGATTGCCAACCTGGTTGGGTTTCCGTCCCGGGTGTAGCGGATGCTCTGGGTTTGGACATACCAACAACGAGTCCGAGAGAAATCATGCAGGAACTTGCGGCGTCGAATTCTGCATTTGACGGGGCTACGTATTCGGCGATGGGTGAATATGGAATTCGGTTATCTGAAATCGGAGAAACGGTATAATGGCAGTTCCCTGGTATTGGTTGGCCCTGCTGGCATTTGTCATCATTAATTTTCTGTTGGTTTCCGGAGCCGTTCTGGTGTATGCCGAACGAAAAGTCTCGGCGGCCATGCAGAATCGACCTGGACCCAATCGAGTTGGACCCGTCGGTTTTCTCCAGCCGTTCGCCGATGTCGCAAAGCTTTTACTGAAAGAAAACATTGTTCCGTATCTGGCCAATCCGTTCGTCCACTCGCTGGCGCCGTTTCTTATGGTCGTAATCGCCATGACAACCGGGGCGCTGATTCCATTTGCAAAAGGAGTCGTCGTGGCCGACCTGGGTGTAGGTGTCTTGGTTTTGCTGGCCCTTACCTCCATCAGCGTCTATGGGATTACCCTGGCCGGGTGGAGTTCCAACAGCAAATATTCGCTCCTGGGTGGACTCAGAGCCGCTGCGCAGATGATCTCGTACGAGCTGAGTATGGGTCTGGCCATCGTATCGGTCATCTTGATTGCCGGCACACTTAATCTGACGGAAATCGTGGAATCGCAATCCGGTGGAATGTCATTTTTCGGATGGAATCTGTTCCGCAACCCGATCGGCGCCATCCTATTTATCGTTACGACATTTGCGGAAACCAAACGGACTCCGTTTGACCTGCCCGAGGCCGAACAGGAACTCGTCGGTGGCTTTCACACCGAATACAGTGGCATGAAATTCGGCATGTTCTTCCTGGCCGAGTACGTCAATTTGTTCGTCGCATCCTTTTTCATTGTCACGCTCTTCTTTGGGGGTTACCTGATTCCGTTTCAATCGGTGCTGCTGGCGGTAGTGCCCGCGCTCGACGGAAGCATTTGGCTCACGTTTCTTCAGGTGGTGACACTGATTCTAAAAGCCGCCTTCTTCGCGTATCTATTTATCTGGGTGCGATGGACGCTACCTCGATTCAGGTACGATCAGCTCATGACACTCGGGTGGAAATATTTACTCCCTATTGCCCTCGTCAACGTCCTTGCCATCGCCCTGATCATCACGCTGTTCAGAATTTTCTGATTTTGCATTATGCCAATCCTCGCTCCATCTATTCTATCTGCCGACTTTGCCCGGTTGGCGTCTCACGCTGAAGAAGCCATCGATGCCGGTGCCGATTGGCTGCACATCGATGTAATGGATGGACATTTCGTTCCCAACATTACGATCGGCCCTCTGGTAGTGCGCGCTCTGCGCCCCCTCGCTGATAGAACCGGAACCGTAATCGACGTTCACTTGATGATTCAGAATCCGGAGAAATACATCGAGCGGTTTGCAGACTCCGGCGCCGATATTATCACTGTTCACGTGGAAACCTGCGATAATTTATCGGCGACTATCGAACAGATTCGATCGGCTGGCGCGAATCCCGGCGTCACGCTCAATCCGGATACGCCGCTGCATTCGATCGAACATGTGCTGGGCCAGATTAATTTGGCGCTTATCATGTCGGTGAATCCCGGATTTGGCGGCCAGGGATACATTCCAACGAGCACACAGAAGATCCGAGAATTACGCTCTTTGTTGGACGCAGTCGATTCCCAGGCACATCTCGAAGTCGACGGTGGAATCAGACCCACGAATGTCCTGGAGGTTGTTGAGGCTGGTGCCGATGTAATCGTAGCCGGAAGCGCCGTTTTTGGTGGACCTGATGAGGTATCAACCAATGTAGAGGCACTCAAAAATGCCTGGTCAGTGACCGCGTGAGTGTGGAATCTGTTTTCCGGAATCCGTTGTCGGGATTCCGTTGAAAATCCGCAATTTGAGTCGATACTATCCGCATGCGGTTCGTCATAATCATATTTGGCCTGTTCTGGCTATTGATTGGTCCTTCTCCAACCGTTGACCATGCTGCCAAAATTGCTACACCCATCGAGTGCTACGATGATACTTTCTGCATCGAGAGCGTTCAGGAAGGCGACAAAGTCAAACTGATCGTTTCCAAGCTGATCCCCTGGGACTTTACCCTGCTGATTAATTTGCGGCTGGAAAACATGGTCGCCGATCGAAAACTCCCCTTGATCCGATCATTTTCTGCTCGAGGCAAGGAGTCGGTGTTGAATCTGCGAATCACTGAACCGAATCGGAAATGGGGTTATCAATTCGATCTGAAATGGGTTGTGGGATTATTGAACGCCGTTCACGACGATCAGTATGTCTACAGCCTCCCATTTGGTCGCAATATGTCGTTCATGGTGAGCCAGACTTACAATGGCCTGGCATCTCACGAGGGTAAAAATGCCATTGATTGGGATATGCCGAGAGGCACCGGGGTACGAGCCGCAAGGGACGGAATCGTGGTTGAGATCGAGGAATCAAGATTCCAGGGTGGTCTCGACGCGGCTCTGAAGTCGAAAGCCAATTATGTTCGGATTCGGCATTCGGACGGTACAATTGGTAATTACGTCCACCTCATGCCCAACGGCGTACGCGTTTATGAAGGTGATCGCGTTCGACGTGGAGACCTGATTGCCTACTCAGGGGACACCGGATATTCGTCTGGTCCACACCTTCATTTTGAGGTATTTACCATAACCGATGATCTGCAGTACAAGACTATTCCGGTCCGATTCCGCGCCAATGGGCGGAACGGAACTCGACTCGAAGAAGGACAGGTTTACGGGCACTAGTCGATCACCTATCAATCACAGTGCTGGCCAACCACGTCTTCATCCACTCGGCAGACGGCCCAATTCCATCATCAACGTGACAGGTCGACCTTTTCGGATGACGCCGACCTCTACGGTGTCACCCGGCCGAAAATCGTAGAGGCGAGCCGCGAATTCAGGTTGGGAATCGACCTCCTCGGAGGCCACGGAAACGATGATATCCCATGGTTTAAAACCAGCTGTTTCTGCAGGAGAATTCGGATCTACGGATTCGACCAGTACCCCCACTGACTGTGACATATTCAGCCTGCGCGCAATTCGAGCGGTCATGTTTTGCCCCCGAAGTCCGATGAAATAGGAGCGATCTACGAATCCATTCTCCCTCAACTCGTTCAGAATTCTTACAGCTTTGTCGGCTGGAACGGCAAATCCGATACCGACGGATCCTCCTGATTGCGTAACGATGGCCGTATTGACCCCGATCACCTCTCCCAGTGCGTTGAGTAAAGGACCCCCTGAGTTGCCTCGATTGATCGCCGCATCGGTCTGAATCATGTCCCGGTACGCTCTTCCCTCCAGAGGTTGGAGATCACGCCCGGTGGCGCTAACCACACCCACCGTTACCGTCGGATCGGACGCTTCAAATAATCCGAATGGATTGCCAAGGGCTATGGACCATTCCCCTACGATCGGATTACCTGAAGACGAGAATCTCAGGAAAGGAAGAGGATCCTCCGTATCGATCTTAATGAGAGACAAATCGGAAGTGGGATCGGCTCCGATGAGAACGGCTTCATAGGTGCGGCCGTCTGGAAGTGCTACGGTGATGGCTGTGGCCTCTCCCGCCACGTGGTCATTCGTTACGATGTATCCGTCTGGCGAAATGACAAATCCCGATCCTATATTCTGAATCTGTCGTTCCCGTACGCGAGAGCGTTGTCTTCCGTAAAAGAAACGATAGAAGGGATCCGAAAACGGGTCGACCGTCTGAATGGTCTTGATCACATTGATGCTGACGACTGCTGGAGACGCAAATTCGACTGCCCGTGTGATCGCATTTAACCGCCCGACGGCAATGCTGTCCCGAACAATCTCCGTGTCTTCAGGTCCAGGGAATAGTTGCTGTTGAGACTGAACATTCTGTTGGCAACCCAACAGTAAAAGTGCGCTTGCCAGGATCGGGAAATTTTTAAGTCCTTTCATAAATGCAATGCAGTATTGAATAGGGAATGATTTCATACGGGAGCCAACTCGAGCAGTTTCTCTTATTCCTATTTCGACTATTCCAGACCCGAAACCGACATAAGCAGTCGAAAAGCAACCACAAAGGCCACGACCGCAAAACTTTTCCTCAATACCGCTGCATCAAATCGATGTGCCATCCGAACCCCTATACGAGCTGTGAATGCTGCCGGAACGGAGAGCAGAAGTGCTCGGCCCACGTCTACATAGCCTACAGACAGCGGAGCCAAATTCAACCCCCAACCTGAATACGCATAACTGATTACACCGACCACCGATACCAGAACGATTGTCGCACTTGAGGTACCTGCGCTTCGGATCATGGGCATCTTGAAGACCCGGTGATAAACTGGAACCATCACGATACCTCCGCCAAGGCCTGCGGCTGTGGCAACCACACCGACTGCCACACCGGTAGCGAGGAGACCGAAAGCTCCTACAGGTTTAGGTTCATGGGTGGAGTCGTCCATTGCGTTGAAACCGACCGGTTCAAAAGTGCCGTCTGGCGCACTGGAAGTGTCCGGTGCGCTGGAGTCGTCCGGCGCGTTGGAAGCGAGCGATGGCTGAGTGTCTCTTCTCGCTGCTGTGCTCAGAAACATCTGTAGGGCTACAAAAATCAGAAGCGAAGCAAATACGATTTTAAAAACAGTTGCATTGTACCAGGATGTTGTTGTGATAAAGAACGTCATTAGGACGATAGCTATTGCGCTGGCGGAACCCACGTTGAGCGCCATTTTCGAGTCCACAGCCATTTTTTGATATTGGGAATGGGCAGAGGACAAAGAAACTACCAGGGTGCAGAAGAGACTCGAGCCGATGGTGAGAGGTGCAATAACCTCCTGCGGGACACCGATTCCTTGGAAATAGAACAGAAGGACCGGTGCAAAAATAAGCCCGCCACCCACGCCTACGAGCCCGCCGACAAAGCCTGCGGCGATACCGGCGAAAACCAGCAAAATGATTTCAGTCAGCATGAAATTGGACGATGCGTTCTGTCACAATCCAAGAATGGCATGGACCGAGCTGGCGGATCTTGCCAATTCCCGAGCTTGTGCCACGACCGGATCTCGCTTCAGCGTCCTGCGAATTTGTTGGGATTCGGTCAAATACCGCGCGAATATCACTTTTCGAAGCTGTGTAATCATGCGATTGCGATATCGACTAAGGTCGTTGCGCATTTCCCGGCGGACCAGTCCCTGCACGGTTTCGAGCTCTTCTGCAGCATCCTGATATCCGGCACCCGCGAGCTCGGACGCCAATGAGTCCAGGAGAATTTCAGATCTAGACTCATAGCTAAACCCCTTGTCATCCAACCAAGTTTGAAACGCAGAGAATATTTCGTCGTCATCCAAATCAAACGAATCGGGGTCGACCTCTCCGTGATTGGCAGCATAATCCCCTGCAAATTGGAAGAAGGTACCTGATCGCTTGATGGCACTTTCCAGTTCACTCTCCTCGGCCAACGGGACTCGAATGTCGGGCTCGATGCCCACTCCGGATCGAACCGCTCGTCCGGAAGCAGTCCGATACGTGTCGATCTCGGGCGATGAGATCTGTACCGCCGCTGACGAGATCTCCGTGGACTGGATATCTCGTCCGCTTGGCGTATAGTAATGTCCGATTGTCAATTTCATGGACGTGTTATAGGGCAGGGGCCGCATCACCTGGACGAGTCCTTTCCCGAAGGTCGTTTCTCCGACAACGACTCCTCGATCCAGGTCCTGAAGGGCCCCGGCAACGATCTCACTCGCCGAGGCACTGATTCCATTTACGAGCACAATGATCGGTACGTCTTCGAAAAAAGGATCGTCCGTCGTCGTATAATTCTGCGTGATTCCGTCGATTCTCCCGCGCGTTGAAACCACAGATGTTCCCTTCGGAACGAAAAGGCTAACCGTCTCGATGGCTTCGCTCAAAATCCCTCCGGGGTTGTCCCTGAGGTCCAGGATGACGGCGTTCAACCCATCGGTTCGTGCCATCTCTCTGAGCGCTCTTCGAATTTCCCGAGCCGAGCGAGACCCGAACATGGAGAGTCGGACGTAGCCGATGCCTGCTTCGCGATCATCGTCGAGGTAACCTGCATATAAAACGTTTTCGATCCGGGAAATACTCCGTTGCAACGTGAATCTTAGAATCCGGGGCTCACCCCGACGCTCCACGGCAATCGTGACGGTCGACCCGGAATCTCCTCGCAGTAAACCAGCCACGTCCTGAACCGTCATCTCGGTGGTAGCCACACCGGAAACGGATCGAACGACATCCCCCGTCCTCACTCCCTGTAAATACGCGCTGGTTTCAGCCTCGGGCGAAAGAACCGTGATCCGCCCATTTCTCATGCCGATATTGAGCCCCACGTCCGCGAGCGGTCCGCGCCGCAATAGATCCATGTCTACATTCACGGCCTGATCATAATAGCGACTGTACGGATCCAGGCGCGACATCATTGCATCCACTCCGGCCCTCATGAAGGGTCCCGGACGTACGTCATCTACGTAATTGACGACGATTTCCTGGTACAGAGCCCCGAAAATCTCGAAGTTCTTTTTCAGCTCGAAAAGGTCATCATCCACCTGCTGACTGGCCATCCAGCCACCCGTGACGGCGGTGATGAGAAGCGCGGCACCAACTAAGATGATGTGGACTCGTTTCATAGTACTGGCAATCTTTTTTCATTCCAGTCTATGACGCGATATGGGGACGGAAGGGTCCGGGTCTCTAACGCAGGGCCTCTTCCAGCTCCCGATCCTGCCTTTTCTTTACAAGGACCGCTATCCAGATCGATCCTTCGTACAGCAACAGAAGTGGCGTAGCGACGAGGATCTGCGAGATGGGATCTGGAGGCGTAAAGATGGCACCCAGAGTAAGGCATCCAATCACGGCATATTTCCGCGATTTTCGAAGCCCATTCGGTGTTGCAATACCCATTTTGGCCAAGAAATATATGACGACCGGGAGTTGGAATAAGATGCCTACGCCGAACGTCCAGAATGTGATCATGCTGAAATACTTCGAAATATCGAACTCATTGGAAATTTCCGGAGATATCTGGTAGGCGGCAAAAAACTGGAGTGCGAGAGGTGTAATGATGAGATAGCCGAACGCGATTCCAAGAATGAAAAACAACGTGGCAAATACAGCTGAAAACCGGAGTCCCTTTTTCTCATTGGGGTAGAGTCCCGGTTCAATGAATTTCCACATGTAGTAGACAATCAGGGGCGAACCAAGGATGAGTCCTACCGCGATAACAGTCCCGATATCAGCAAAAAACTGCCCCGTTACCGTTCGATTCTGCAGCACGAATGGAGTGGATTCGATCCCGAGAATCCTGTACATGAAGAAGTCTGCCTTTTTGGGCCCCAACAGCAGCTCTTCAATGATCCACCCTCTGAAAAACACGGCCACCACCATCGCAACGAGTACACCCCCAAAGCCCTTCAGAATGGCCCACCTGAATTCTTCAAGGTGCTCCAGAAAGCCCATCTCCGACATCTCGGTGTCGCGCGGCCCCGGCTCTTCGGACGACTCTTGCTTGACGCCGTTCGTAGAGAACGAACTGAGTTTGGAAACTATTCGAAGAATCAGGGACATTGGTCACCGGATGAGTACACGTGGCGTTAATCAACGACTGTAGGAAAAAATGGATTCCTTTGAATTTACGAGCCCGTTCTTACGAACCATTTTGTCCATTCTCCCGCAAGTTTAGATCGAGGATCGAATCAACCCATATGCCGTGCGATTCAAGCCTCGTCCGGCCTCCGCTCCACGTAAAGTTGAACAGTGTCATCATGCCAACCACGTTGAATCCATCTCCACGGAGAAGTTTCAGGGCGGTCGTTGCGCTCCGTCCACTATTGATGATGTCATCCAGTAGAACGAGCGGCTTGTCTCGATCAAGGGGACCTTCGACCAGGCGCCGTCTCCCGTGGGGTTTGCGTACCTCGCGAATAAATCCGCCGTTGAAAGGCGGTAGAATCGGAGCAGACATGACGGCGCAGATCATCGCGTATGAACCGAAGCCGTACCCCGCCACCTGATGGATATTCTTCACCCTGAGTCGTTCGGCGAGAACCTGACCGACTTCCCTGAAAATCTTGCCGTCGAGCATGGGCATTCGGGTATCCAAAAGCCATCCAATCGGTTGACCGCGCGGATCCGTAATTGACTCGTCTTCTCGGCGAACCAGGGCTTTCTCGTATAGCCTGCGCCCTAGCTCGACCAGAGCGGCATACGTTGTTGTGGAAAGGGGACTATCAGTCATACAATAAAAGATGTGTATCGGACATCTGGGACGGAGCCCATTTTCATCAGATTACGATAAAAAGGCCTGGATTGATGCGCGAGGGACGAGCCGGGTCGAATTCACCAGATAAAGGCGATGGGTGCGGTTCAGGCGATTACAAAATCATACAGTGGAAATTGTTGACACAAACTGGATACTTCGCCGCGGACCCTCGTCTGGACATCGGAATTACGCGGATCGGACAGCACGTCATCGATCTGTGAAACCACGAGTCTGAACTCGTCAGGACCAAACCCTCTCGTGGTCATGGCTGGTGTTCCCAGGCGAATTCCGCTTGTAACGAAAGGACTTTTATCGTCGAAGGGGACCATGTTCTTGTTTACTGTGATTTCCGCCCCCTGAAGAGCGTCTTCGGCCTCTTTCCCGGTAAGCCCCTTGCTTCGCAGATCGATCAGACACAGATGATTGTCGGTTCCGCCAGATACCACGGAATACCCTCGATTTAAAAATTCTTCGGCCATCACCGTAGCGTTTTCGATCACCTGTGCAGCGTATGATTTGAACTCCGGCTTCAGCGCTTCACCAAATGCGACGGCTTTCGAGGCGATAACGTGCATGAGCGGACCGCCTTGTATCCCCGGAAATACGGCAGAATCGAACAGTTCGCTCATCATCTTTATGCGGCCTGATTTGGGAGCCACTTTTCCAAACGAGTTCTCATAATCCTTCCCAACGAGAAGCATTCCCGCCCTGGGACCTCTCAGTGTTTTGTGGGTCGTTGTCGAAACGATGTGGCAGTGAGGAAGCGGATCGTTGAGGAGACCGGCTGCAATCAGCCCTGCCGTATGGGCCATGTCCATCCAGAGAAAAGCATCAACTTCATCGGCAATCGACCGAAACGCCTCATAATCAAAATCTCTACTGTATGCTGAGGCCCCAATAGAGATCATTTTGGGTCGGACTTCTTTCGCTTTCTCTCGAACCCGTTCCATGTCGATTCGTCCGGCCTTTTCTCCCTCTGATTCCACACCATAGTACGCGGCCCGGTACAGAATGCCGGAAAAATTAACCGGACTCCCATGGGTCAGATGACCACCGTGGGAAAGGTCCAGACCAAGAAACGTATCGCCGGGTTTGAGTAACGTGAGGTACACGGCGGCGTTGGCCGATGCACCAGAATGTGGCTGTACGTTCACCCAATCGCAATGGAACAACTCCTTCGCCCGCTCTCTGGCCAGCTCCTCGGCGATATCCACGAATTGGCACCCGCCGTAATACCGTTTGCCCGGAAGACCTTCGGCGTACTTGTTGGTCAGGGGCGTGCCCATAGCCTCGATGACGGCTCGGGAAACGAAATTCTCTGATGCAATCAGCTCGAGTCCATCATTTTGACGGGCTACCTCTTTAGAAATCGCGTCAAAAACCTGTGGATCTGAAGTCTCAAGTACGGACATCTGCTCTTCCTGTGGGTAGGTGAATGGAGGTGTTTCAGCCTCGTGCTCAATCGGATTCAGAATCTGGTTCAGAAACGGGTTCGGAAACGGATTCGGAAGGTACGTCGGGAAGTCGATATTCTCTCCGAGAGAGTGCTTTCTAAAAGAACACGGCGCTTCGGCAGACAACATCAGTTCATCATTGCATAGGCGATTATATTCGTTCCCATGCGCAGTGCTGCGAGTCGTTTTTCCGGCGGATCGTTGTGGACGGACTCGGGCTCCCAGCCATCTCCAAGATCAGATTCGTAAGAGTAGAACACCATCAGGCGGCCGTTATCCGAGAGGATCCCGAATCCCTGGGGCGGTTTCCCGTCGTGCTCATGAATCTTGGGAAGACCATTCGGAAATTCAAATCGCGTGTGATAAATCTGATGACTGAAGGGGAGTTCGACGAAGTTTTTCTCCGGAAACACCTTTCGTATCTCTCTTCGAATGGCCGGATCGAGGCCGTAATTGTCGTCGATGTGAAGAAAGCCCCCTCCTTCCAGATAACGCCTCAATCGAAGAATTTCATCCTCATTGAAACGCACATTCCCGTGGCCGGTCAGGTACAAATACGGGAAAGAGAATAGATCATCACTCGACAATTCTACAATCTCTTCTCGCGGAGAGACATCGATGAATGTTTGACTACGGACATAAGCCAGGAGCTCCTTCAGAGACTGCGGATCGCTATACCAATCCCCGCCACCGCCATACTTGACGCGTGCCACTCGAAACGAGTAATCCGACTGGGCGGAAACCTGGGTCGTGGGGCCGAGCAGTACCAGTACACTGACGAACAGTAGAATGTGACGACTCCTTCTCATCTTCGAATCGAGAGAATCTAGTTTGTAACAATACGGGCCTGATCTGACGGCGCAGTCTTACGCCGAGCCGCGTGCGATTGTTTTATTTTCTACCGGAACTCCTTCAGGCTTGACCGTCCACTGAATCGTACGATTTCGTAGCTTGTGGTCGATTCCCCTGGCCAACTCGGTCGGGGTTTTTTGTTCGGTAGTTCGGCCCTGCTATACTCCAGAGATGCAAGAATACCTTCGGAATCAAATCCAGGAAGCGCTCTCCCAGATGGGAGACGTGCCGGATGAGTTTGCCGTAGAGTTTCAAACTCCGGGGAATCCTGACCATGGTGACCTGGCCTCAAATGCCGCCATGCAATTGGCAAAAGCATTTCGTCAATCGCCGCGCCAGATCGCGGAAGAACTCGTCCGTAAGCTGAATGAGAGTCCTCTTGACAAGAGAAAAATTCGACGCGTGGAAGTGGCAGGTCCCGGTTTTCTGAACTTCTGGTTTGGATCAGAACACCTGTTGGAGGGTCTGCGCAAAATCCTGGACGAAGTTGATGACTATGGGAAGAGCCCGGTTCCCAGAGAAATTGCCAAGGATGTTACCCAGAATAACGAATCGTCCGCAGATGGATCGCCTCGAAAAACGGCCCTGGTTGAATTCGTCTCAGCCAATCCGACAGGACCTCTTACGGTTGGACACGGCCGAAATGCTGTCTTAGGCGACACGATCGCAAATCTGCTCTCCTGGTCCGGATACGATGTTTCGCGCGAGTACTATTTCAACGATGCCGGCCGACAAATGCGGATTTTGTCTGAATCCGTGCGAGCTAGATACCTGGCTAAGGTTGACCCCGACATCTCCACCAAATCGATTGGATCGGATGACGAGACGATCGAGGTCCCCGAGCCTTTTCCAGACGACGGTTATCTGGGTGAATACATTGAAGAAATCGCCGGGGAGATCTTTGCCGATTACGGAAGCGAACTTGTACAGGATTTAGAAAGCGATGTGTTCAAGACCGTAGCAGAAGAAAAAATCTTTGCCGAGATCCACGCCACACTCGAGCGGCTCGGAATCCGAATGGATTCCTACTTCAACGAGAAGACGCTCTACGACAGTGGCCGAATATGGAAAATCGTGGACCGATTCACGGAGCTGGATCTTGCCTACGAAAAAGACGGAGCGACCTGGTTCAAAACAACGGAATTCGGCAAAGACCAGGACACGGTCCTGATCAAGAGTTCGGGGGAGCCCACGTATCGCCTACCCGATATTGGATACCACGTCGACAAAATTGAACGTGGCTTCAGCCTTATTATCGATGTTTTTGGAGCAGATCATATCGCTACGTTTCCAGACGTAGTGAATGGAGTGCAAAGCCTGGGCTACGATACAAGCGGCATCGATGTCGTCATTTACCAGTTCGTGACTCTCGTACGTGGGAACGAACCGGTCAAAATGAGCACAAGAAAGGCCCAATACGTCACGCTGGATGACTTGATGGACGAGGTGAGTGAAGACGTCACCCGGTTCTTCTTTTTGATGCGCTCGGCCAACACCCACCTTGAGTTCGATTTGGATCTAGCTCGCGAGGCCAATGAAAAAAATCCGGTTTTCTACCTTCAATACGCACATGCGAGAATCTGTTCGATTCTGAGAAAAGCAGAAGAAGTCGGCTTTGTCGCCAATGATAACGCTGATCTGAACCTCCTCGAACACGACTCAGAGATTGCTCTCATGAAGGTGCTGCTGCAATTTCCTGGAGTCATCGCCCGAGCTTCGGATGTACGCGAACCGCATCGGGTGGCTACCTACCTGCGTGAGGTTGCCGTCCAGTTCACCCAGTTTTATAGTCATTGTCGTATCATCGGTGAGTCTGCAGACCTGGCCTCGGCGCGAATGTTATTGGCAATGGCCAGTAAAATCGTTCTTCGGAATGGATTGACCGTCCTGGGAATTTCGGCCCCGGATCGAATGTGAGTCAACCGACATTTCATCCAGTCTAACTCCGTCCAGCATTCACGTCTGTCCCAGTTCAAAATGAACATCGCTTTTCAGGGTGAAACAGGAGCGTTCAGCGAGGAAGCCGTGTTGGCTCTGTACCCGGATGCGACGCCAGTCCCGTTGGGCACGTTCGAGGCCGTTTTTGAAACCGTCAGTTCAGGAGATGTTGATCGCGGTGTCGTTCCCATCGAAAATTCCCTTTTTGGAAGCGTCCACCAGAACTATGATCTGCTTCAGGAACGGGCCCTAAGAATCGTAGCCGAGATTCAGCTACGCATCAGACACAACCTGCTCGTTGTGCCCGGATCTCGATTGGAAGATATCACGTCAGTGTGCTCGCATCCGCAAGCCCTCGGACAGTGTCGATCATTCTTGCGAGAGCATTTAGCCGAAGCTGAAATTGTTGTCGTGTACGACACGGCCGGGGCGGCAAAAATGGTTTCCGAACAGGCGGACAGCACGAGGGCGGCAATCGCCAGCGCCATCGCCGGAGTTCAATACAAGCTCACTCCGATTGCCGAAGGCATCGAAAGCGATCACCAGAATTACACTCGATTCCTCGCATTGGCCAGGCCGGACGCCGCCGTGCCCCTCGATCCAGATGCCGGGCCGTTTAAAACGTCCGTCGTCTATGCGCAACGTGAAAACGTCCCTGGAAGCCTGTATAAGAGCCTGGCAGTGTTCGCGTTGAGAGACATTGACCTCTTCAAGATCGAAAGTCGTCCACTCGTGGGTAGTCCAGGCCAATATCTATTCTACCTTGATTTGGAAGGATCAACCGAGGACGAATCGATCCAGAACGCCCTCCGCCACCTGGAAGAAGTGGCTGCCTCCGTGAAAGTGCTGGGCACGTATCCGACCGGACCGATCATCGACTGAACCACTCTGAAATGAACGATCTGGGAAAACTCGCAGCCGCAGCTCAAGACGGGGATGAATCGGCCCTGACCCTGTTACTGGACGAGCTTCAGAGAATATTTCGAGGCTTTTTTATTCGGCGGATAGGTTCGCGAGCCGACGTTGATGACCTGGTTCAGAATGCCCTGGTCCGCGTGTCAACGAGTCTTGTCGATTTGAGAGACCCGGATCGGCTCAAGGGATTTGCCATGAAGGCTGCTTTGTTTGAATTGCAGGATTATTTCCGGGGTCGGTACTCGGCAAAGGAGACTCTCTTCGACGCTCTTGCTCCTCCTGAAAGACGTACATATCAGGCAGATGCGGCCGCTAGTATTGATGTTGAGCGGGCACTGGCTCAACTCTCTCCGAACGCGCGGCGAATCATCGAGCTGCGTGAGTATGGCTATCGCTACGAAGAAATTGCAGATATGGTCGGCACAACCGAAGCCGCAGTTAAAATGCAAGTTATGCGCGCTTTTGATAAGCTGAGGCAGATTATTTCAGTGCTTTGGTGGATGATAATGTGGTCTTTCCTGTCAAACTCATCCTGAACGGACCCACAATAGCTATGTTACCTTTCCATCCCGACTGGCGGCTATATCCCTGGCGAAAGCTACGTATTCACCCTGAATGGGAAACCGT
>BTQE01000033.1:12500-28668 GCA_036985715.1 Rhodothermia bacterium | reverse complement strand
AGCCATCCCGTATTCTTCGAAAAGCGTCGTCATCGCAGCCTGCTTCTCCTCGGGCGGAGCTTTCAAGTAGTTGCCGAGCGCCACAATCTGGATAACACCGCCGTTGTCCCGCAAGGCCAGGAGCTGTTCATCGTCTATATTCCGTGGATGGTCGCGCAACGTTCGGACGCTGGAATGTGAAGCGATAATGGGTGCCCGAGAAACGCGAACCGCGTTGAGCATGGCGTTTTTTGAAATGTGGGATACGTCAACCAGCATACCCACTCGATTCATCTCGGCGACCACTTCTTCTCCAAACGCACTCAAACCTCCGTGCTCTTCTTCTTCCGTATCCAGATTTTCACGCGGTGTCGAAGAATCGGCGATATCATTGTGCCCTCCGTGGGTGAGCGACATATAGCGAGCACCGAGGACAAAGTATGTCTCGATCAGTGAAAGGTCTTTTCCGATGACAAATCCGTTTTCAATACCAATCGCAGCGATTGACTTGCCTTCGGATTTGATTCGCGCAAAGTCATCTGCCGTGTAGGCCAGTTCAATGCGGTCCGGATACAATTCGTCCGTCATTCGGTGGATGGCCTCAAACTTGGTCATCGCGTCTGCCTTGGCCTGCTCGTAATTCTCGGGTGTGCGCTTGGTCTGACCCACGTATACACTGAAAAATACGGCGTCGAGTCCGCCTTCGACCATTTTAGGGATGGTGACCTGGCGTTCACCCCAGACTCCCGGATCTACTTCCGGTGTAGCGAAATTGAATGGGATGTCATCGTGGGTATCTACTGAAAGTACCCGTTCATGGATTGCTTTGGCCGTTTCTTCGAGTTCAGCGTCGGATGCGTATCCGGAATCCACCCTATCGCCACAGCCGACCAAGAGGAATGAAAAGGCAATCCCGATCCAAAACTGATTTCTATAATTTTCCATGATCGTTCGAGGACTGTATGGTAAACGAAGGGAGGGATAGTCTACCCGAATGCCGACCGGCCCATAACAGGATAGAATATTCCAGTCGTACAGAGGGAAGACACCCCTGAATATAGTCGATACGGGTCTGGCTAAGGGACTACAACGCCTGTACCGGTTTCCTGCAACTCACATGGGACCCAGTTGAATTCGAATCAGCGCGTGCTGTATCTTCGCAGCAGCTTCTGAAGAAGCAACCGCTGACACTCGAGTGTCGCCCACAAGTGACGCTGACCAAACGATCCAAGTCCTATGCCCTACGTCGTTACCGAGCCTTGTATTAATTGCAAGTACACCGATTGTGTCGAAGTCTGCCCGGTCGACTGTTTCTATGAAGGACCCAATTTCCTTGTCATTCACCCGGACGAATGCATCGATTGCAATGCCTGTGTTCCGGTCTGTCCGGTAGAGGCGATTTACGCGGACGACGAACTTCCTGAAGAATATTCACACTACACGGAATGGAATACTTACCTCTCGGCTCAGTGGCAGGAGCTCGGACACGTGCTCACGGAGAAGAAGGATCCTCTGCCCGATGCTGAGGAGTGGGTCACCAGAGAGAAGTCCGAAGAGGATATCCTGACCTGGGACGCTGCCGAGTAGAATGGCCGCAATGCCAGTGCCTGCTGTGAATAAAAGACGCCCGTCGCCTGACGGGCGGCTTTTTTAATGCCTTCGCGATCTACGCCCGATCAGGTCCCTGCAGAGTAGTCGGTCGTGTATTCGATTTGTTCATTCGAAAGCGCGTCAATCTGAAGACCCATCGTCTCAAGTTTGATCCCTGCGATCTCCTGATCCAGCTCTTCAGGTAGGTCGATGACTGTATTCTCAAGCGTGTCGCCGGCTTCGTGCCGTTGCACGAGTGTCAAATGGGCCATGAACTGGTTGGCGAAACTCATGTCCATGACTTCGGAAGGATGGCCTTCCGCTGCGGCCAGATTTACGAGACGTCCGTCCGCCAGAACATATATCCGTTTCCCGTTGTCGAGTGTGTACTCTCTGTTGTCCGCCCTGACCATTTTCGTGTCCGAGCACAATTCAGCCAGCTCCGTCAGGTTCAGTTCGACGTCATAATGACCCGTATTACAGACCAACGCACCATCTCTCATCTTGACAAAATGCTCGCCTCGGATTACATCCTTCATTCCGGTGGCGGTGACAAAAATGTCTCCCAGCTCAGCGGCTTCTGACATCGGCATGACACGCATGCCTTCGAGCATGGCCTTGAGCGCTGCCGTGGGCTTGATTTCTGTAACAATCACGTTCGCTCCCATTCCTTGGGCGCGCATGGCCACTCCTCGGCCACAGTGCCCATACCCGGCTACGACAAAATTCTTTCCTGCGAACAGGATGGAACTAGCGCGCAGAATTCCGTCGAGAGTACTCTGGCCCGTGCCGTATACATTGTCGAAATCCCACTTCGTTTCAGCATCGTTTACGGCATAGACCGGATAGAGGAGCTTCCCGTCGCCAGCCATGGCGCGCAGCCGGTGCACGCCCGTCGTCGTCTCTTCCGAACCACCAATGATGTGCTCGGCAAGATGCGGAAAGCGATTGTGCACCGTAAAAATCAAATCTGCACCGTCGTCCAGCGTCAAGTGCGGTGGGGTGTCGATCGTCCGATCGATGCTCCAGTAAAACTCGTCCGTATCCTGACCGTACCATGCGTAAATCTCAATACCTGCCTCGGCCAGTGCTGCCGCCACGTCGTCGTTCGTGCTCAGCGGATTGCAACCGCTCCAGGCAACTTCCGCCCCACAGGCGGCAAACGTCTCGACCAAGACACCCGTCTCCTTCGTAACGTGAAGGCATCCGGTCATCTTGTATCCCTTGAAAGGCTGTTCCTTGGAATAGCGTTCTCGAAGCTTCATCAGTACCGGCATTCGGCTCTCCGCCCACTCCATAAGTAATCGACCATCGTCGGCCCTGCCGAGGTCCTTTACTTTATAGGCTCCTTCCTTGTAGTCCATTGAAATATCCTTTTGTCGAACTAATTATTAGACAGTGCGCGTTAAACCCGCTAACGTAGAAATGTTTTGTTTTAGCTGAGAATTGGACGTTAAGACAGCTAAACGATTGCTATTCGGTGACTACAATGAGCCGAGTCAACTGAAGTCTTCCCGAAAGCAGCCGTATCGCATATATCCCTGCCGTGAGACCGCGTGAAGAAAGAGTCCGTTCGTATGATCCTGCGTCAAAAACGCCCTCAGCCAGGACCGCCACTCGACGACCCAGTACATCGAATACGGCAATTTCAATCGGACCTCTGCGCTCGAGTGTAAATCCAATCTGTGCTGTCCGATTGAATGGATTTGGATACGGGATGTGTAATGCGAGCGTCCTCGAAATGTCAAAGGTTTCGTTGTCGGTTGCCAGATTGATTTCTACAGAGCTGATGCTCCATACTTCATCGATAGACAGGGCTCGTGGTGTCGCCAAATCAAAGCGAAGGCGAATCTGGCGGCCCGAGAAATTCCCAAGATCGAATAACGTTTCGGACGCCACAGGACGACTACTCGCAAAACCCGGCTGCCCCGCCATGGGATGCTTCGAATCAAGATTCAATTGATCCGGATATCCATCCACCGGGCTGATCAGATTCCAGGTTTCACCCCCGTCATCCGAGATCTTGACGTTTCCTCCCAAACCCGGTGCGAGTTGATATCGATGCCATATCGATAGCTGAAGTGTCGTTGAGTTGAGCGGTAAGTCAACAGGTACGAGATTGACAGAGGAAACCGAAGTGTTTGGTTCCTGATCGAAAATCGACTCCCATCCTTGAGCAACCTGCGACCAAACACCTGATGCGGAAGCTTCGGTCGTTACGTCTATATTCTGAATCAATTCGTATTCGATCGAAAACGTTTCAGAGACCGACGGAAAGATGGATTCGTTTCCGGAAAAATCGGATACCCGAATCTGATATGTGATCTGGTCAGAGGGTTTTGGATCCGAAATGAATTCCAAAACAGAGAAATACTGGGCGATGGTCGCTGGATCGAGTTCCATACGCACGGAGCCCGAACCTTCCCCACCCGAAGTAAGATATGTATAGTCGATAAACACGTCGGCTACACCGTTATCGTCCAGCAATGTGGCCACGACCCGAGGCTGAGATTGTTCAATTGAATAGATCACGTTTTCAGACGGCAACATGGTCGCCGTCGGAGATTCACTGTCCTCAGGTTGAATCGTCGTGATTCGAATATCATCCAGGTACCAGCCGGCAAATGACCGTGAAACTTCTGAATTACCGTTGTCGGTACCAAAATTGAACCGGATCCGGAGGTCACTCGCCTCTGGCAGAAGAGCGACTACCTGCCGCCATCCGTAGCTGTATCCACCAAAGGCTGCCTGAAGGCCGAGCGGGTTTTCATTGGATGACGCAATAATCCCGTTGTATCCGGTCTCCGGTACGAGGAGATTCCAGAGGATCCCGCCATCAAGCGACACCTCCAGATTTCCACCGTCCCAAATCTGGGCCGATAACGTGCCAGGATCTGCCGACCCATCGTGCTCGATGTCGTACCAGTGCCAAAATGTGAGCATTGCATCGGAAACGCCTGTGAGATTTACTCTCGGCAGCTCGAGCGTGGAAAGTCCAGCCGTCGCTGGATACGCAGATGAAGGCGAGGTTGCCATGACCTGATCACCCGAATGAGCAGACAAGATTCCAAAGGTGGGTTCTCCCCTTTCCCAGACACCACTCGTTGTGATGGTGGGCGACGAGATTTCGAAATCAAAGCTCCGAATAACCCCTTCGGAGGCCACCAGGAACGAATACTCACCGAAGATCGGAAGAAGTGTTGAGTTTGACGAGACAGATGCATCGACGCCCTCAACGAAGTAGAACACCTCGACATTCGGCGGTAGAGAACCCGCATCCACCGGGAAAAGGCCTGAATACGAATCACCCTTCTTGTCAAGCAAAAACGCTCCGTCCGTGACGGGTGTCCCATCGAGCGTTTCAATTCTGTAATCAACACTCACACGATCTACCCCGAGATTGTCTGTCGCGTTCACCGTAACTCCCGGAGGCCAGTTGACGATAGACTGGTCAGAAACGGGTGTGTGGCTGAGCACTGGCGATTCGGTGTCTGGACCCACGCCAAACGAAAACGTTTCAACGGGAGCACTGGGCGGCACAAAGCCTTTTCGACTACTCGTATCGGTGACCTCGATATAGTAGGAAATGGTGTCGGGTGAAGACGGTAGGATGAGTTCCGCTTCATATACATCACCCGATGTGGGTTGCAGTAAGAGCGTCATCTCGTCTCCCGCCGTCGTCTGAAATTTCATGACAACTTGTGAGACCGGTGACGAAATCCCGAGTGCTTCAGCAGTGACGGTGACGGATCCACCCAGGTTCTCATTCCAGGGAATCTGGTCGTGGAATACAGTGGGCGCGAACGAACCCGCATCGACCAATCCGCGAGCACCAAAACGAGTGAGAAGGCTCGCTAGGTGAGCGCCTCCAAAATAATCCAGATCCGCCTGTACGACAGCTTCCGCAGCATCTCTGAACGTGCCTGGAGCAATGAGGTACGCGTGGGAGCGGAGAGTCAGTTCGTCTGTTACCGCCCGGCCCAGGTCCGAATAAACTTCCATCAGTACCGTACCCCAGAGGCGACCATCATTGTGAACACTGCAGTTGACCGGTGACGGATCGTCAGAACAAGTATCTTCTGGATAGCGACCCGCGTGATCGAGCACGCGGCCATTCCACAATTGACCGTCTCCGCTATCCCACCGGAAAATCCGCTCCCAGTCCGATCGCGCTACCGCCCCGATTTCCCAGAGATAACGGGCATATGACGCGGCCCAATAGTCTGCCCATCCCTCGTGCAGGGCCGTTCCTTCGAGAGTAGAAAGTAGCCCCGGGGCACCCGCTTGGAACAGCGCGTGTCCATATTCATGCCAGATGACCGACGCATCCTCTGCGTCATCGACACCCCCACTTCCAAAGATCAAAAAATTACTGCTGGGAAAATAAAACGAATCGTCATTGGTGAACCCAACCGGATTGACTCTGATCGAGAGGTTCTGACGATCGAGAACGCCGAGTGACTGGACATAGCGTTGGCTTTGGTCAATATGATAGTAGGCGTTCACGGCTTCGAATCCGTCATTTTCCCGTGTGAATGTGAAGCCTTGCGGAGTAGCCACCTTTGGCGGAGAATAGGTGACCGTGTTGGACTGGTTGACGCCTACAATTTGTACGTTTGGACCTTCCAGGACGTAAAGTCCCTGGGTATCCGTCGATATATCCAATAACGTGACAAGAACTCTCGCTGCATTCAGTTCGGGGTTGGCTGCATCTCCGTTATCCACGTAGGGCGGTCCGTACGGAACACCCGCTTTCGTAATCGGGTCGGGATCGAACACGTAACCGGAACCGTCGACCCGGACATTTTTCTTAGCTGAACGTTGAGGCACGATCGTGAAATCTGGTCTGCTTCCCACTTCCTCGAAGCCAGCGTTTTCGTAATGGGGTCCCTTGATTGACAAACTCTGATCTCGATAGGAGATGACGTCACCTGATTTGGCGTCAATGAGAATCACATATTCAGCCGGATGCGTTTTCGGCCAGACGATGGTCCTCCACGCAAGAATCGGAATCTCGTCGGGAAAGATGACCAGAGTTGGCGATTGAACAACGGCATTTTGATCAGATATCGCCGTGCGAGCGATCAGCTCGACTTCTGCCCGACTGACGTCCGGAATCGTCGAAAATGAGGGGTCCGACTTTAGCGGCGCATAACCGCTCAAAATCATCGTCGGTTGGTCTTCACCGTTTAGATTGACACGCACGAACCTCCCTTCAACCGGCAATTCTCTGAACCGCTGCTGGTAGGTCAGGTGTCTGCTCGAGGAAAGTCTGCGATCTTGAAGCAGCTCCAGGTCTTCCAGGTCATTGCGCCAACCGAAGGCTTCTGCTTCTTCTTGAAGTAGTTTTTCTGGTGATATTCCTCCTTTCGCCAATTCATCCATTCGATACTTGGCACGCCAGACGCGGTCGTTTACATCGATTCGTCCTTTTCGAGCCGGGCGAGTTTCCAGGTACAGACGTTTCTCGGGGTCCTCCGTCTCCTGGGCCCGAACGACGTCCGACCAAAAGAGTGTGGCGACAAGGACTACGAAAATTGATATGGAGAGACGGCTTAACACAATCGACCTAACACAATCGTGACCTGGTACCCGAAACCTAATCCTGGTATGCCGTTCGAACAGGTGGTACCCAATTTTCACCCTTATCTGAGGGAGAATTGCACCAGCAGGAAGCGAAATCAATGCTTAAGCAGAAATCTGGGCAGCGCTTTTCACATCTTCGACCTTGTCGAGTGCTTCCCACGAAAAACCTTCCCTACCGAAATGACCATACGTGGCCGTTTGACGGTACTGAGGTCGTATTAGATCCAGCTCCCGAATAATTGCCCGAGGCCTAAGGTCGAAGACTTCTCGAACAACGCGGACCAACTGGTGGTCAGCGATAACGCCGGTGCCATACGTGTCCACATGGATCGATACCGGTTCAGACACGCCGATTGCGTAGGCTACCTGGACGAGCACTTCGTCTGCCAGATTTGCCGCAACCAGATTCTTCGCAACACGGCGCGCGGCATAGGCCGCGCTCCGATCCACTTTAGAGGGATCCTTCCCACTGAAAGCTCCTCCTCCGTGGGCCCCCTTTCCTCCATACGAGTCTACAATAATTTTCCGACCGGTAAGACCCGTATCGCCGTGGGGACCACCAATCACAAACTTTCCGGTTGGATTCACGTGGAGAATCAGGTCGTCATCGACCAGTTCCGAAGGCAAAATAGCCGGTAGGAGATGCTTGCGGACGTCGTCTTCGATTTGTTGAATCGGTGTGTCTTCACGGTGCTGCGTGGAGATCACCACTGTATGAATCCTGCGAATCGTCTTTCCGTCTTCCTCGTATTCCACGGTCACCTGACTTTTCGAGTCCGGGCGGAGATAGGTCATGACGTCGCCGCGCTTTCGGATGGCCGCCAGTTCCGACATCAGGTGATGCGAGGCGCTCAGTGCCATCGGCATGAGTTCCTGAGTTTCGCGACTCGCGTATCCAAACATCATCCCCTGATCTCCTGCACCTTGTTCATCGTGGAGTCCGTTGCCTTCGTCGACTCCTTGCGCAATATCGGGGCTCTGTTCATGTATGCTTGAGAGTACGCCACACGAATCTGCGTCGAATCTAAGCTCTGGATCGGTGTAACCGATGTCGCGGATCACTTCTCGAGCGACTTCCTGAACATCCACATAAGCTGACGACGTCACCTCTCCTGATAAAATCACGAGGCCGGTTGTGACCAGTGTCTCAACGGCAACGCGACTTCGGGGATCACCCGTTAACATGGCATCCAGTACCGCATCCGAAATCTGATCGGCTACTTTGTCCGGATGACCTTCGGATACAGACTCAGACGTAAAAAGAAAAGACATTTGAGGTCGGCGATGGTTAGGTATCACACATCGAGAGTGCCGGATTCGTTGCCAGAACGTGTTCTGAACATATTCTGAAAACCAACCAATCGCGTATGAACGCGCAAGTTAACGTGGAGATTCGTACCTGATGAGGCGATCGCCGCCTCTTGTGCATCTTGAGAACGTAATTTTAGCGAAATCTCGCATTCGCACGCCTTCTGTAATCAAAAAGAAGTCTTTATCAATCAGAAAAAGTCAAATTGCTTCTCCCTCAGGCTTGCCGTAGCTTCGGTGTTTGTGTCGGAAAAAGCGACACTAAAGCGAATTTCGACCCGTGAATTTCTGGTCGCCAGTTCGATCGAATTTCTATTCAATTACCCATTTAAGGTTATGTCCAACGACCTCGCAGCAAAGGTAACGGCCATTATCGTGGAGAAGCTCGGCATTGACGAAGACGATATCACCAACGACGCATCGTTCACGAACGATTTAGGAGCAGATTCGCTCGATACCGTCGAACTTATCATGGAATTCGAGAAAGAATTCGACGTGACGATTCCTGATGAGGACGCTGAGAAAATTGCCACCGTTGGTGATGCCATTTCCTATCTGACAGAACAAACAGCATAAAGTACCTGCATTATCAGAACTTTTGTGCTGTTAACCCAGGAGCGCAGAGGGTATGAGTTTTAAGAATCGAAGGGTTGTTGTCACCGGGATGGGTGCACTCACGCCTATCGGTCTATCTGTGGATTCCACGTGGAATGCCATGATGGCCGGCAAGAGTGGCGCAGGCCCCATTACGTACTTCGATCCGGAGTTCTTCCCGACCAAGTTTGCTTGTGAACTGAAGAACTTCGACGTCCACGATTTTCTGGATCGAAAAGTGGCCCGACGAATGGACCCGTTCGCACAGTATGCCGTGGTCGTAGCCGATCAAGCCATAGCAGACGCGGGAGTCGATACGGATTCACTCACGTTCGAGCAACAGGAACGCATCGGCGTAATCATTGGAAGCGGGATCGGTGGCATTCAGGTCTTTCAGAATATGACGGCAGCGTACCTGGAAAGCGGCCCCAGACGCATCAATCCGTTCTTTATCCCGATGCTGATTCCTGATATCGCTGCGGGTCAGATCTCCATCAGACACGGACTTCGCGGGCCAAATTATTCGGTGGTATCTGCCTGTGCTACGGGAAATAACAACATCGGCGATTCGTTCATGTTGATTCAACTGGGTCACGCCGACGCAATATTGACAGGTGGATGCGAAGCCAGCGTATCTGAAATGGGAATGGGAGGATTCAATGCTATGAAGGCGCTTTCGACTCGAAACGACAGCCCGGAGACAGCAAGCAGACCCTTTGATTCTACACGCGATGGTTTCGTACTCGGAGAAGGGGCGGGAGCTCTCTACCTCGAAGATCTCGAAACAGCCAAAGCTCGAGACGCTCGTATCTATGCCGAGATCATAGGCATCGGCATGAGCGGAGACGCCCATCACATTACCGCTCCCGACCCGGAGGGTCGAGGTGCCATGGCTTCTATGATCTCGTCGCTTAAAAACGCCAACGTCGTTCCGGAGGATGTTGACTACCTGAACATGCACGGAACGTCTACTCCTCTCGGAGATATCGCGGAGACCAATGCCATCAAGCGGGTCTTCGGGGATCATGCCTACAAAATGAACGTCTCCTCGACGAAAAGCATGACGGGGCATTTACTGGGTGCCGCAGGTGCCGTCGAGGCGCTCGCTTCGATCAAAGCCATCGTTCACGATACGGTCCCGCCGACGATCAATTTTGAGAATCCAGATCCGGAGTGTGACCTGAACTATACGTTCAATAAAGCGGAAGAACGAGAGGTCAACGTCTCAATGAGTAATGCTTTTGGCTTCGGCGGTCACAACACGTCCGTTGTTTTCCGGGCCTACACTGAATAAGGGCCGTCGCCGCATCTTTCGAGCCCACGCTCAATTTGACTTTGTCGCACTGCTATCTGAAGATGATCGTTTTTACGCGATCCTCACCCAGTTCTTCATTCAAGCGACGACACCAGGAATCCCTGTTCAGATGCAGTTCCTGCCGCCAAACGGGCGACTTGATTCGAACGAAAAGTTTGCCGTCTTTGACCCAGGTTTTTTCGACTTCCTGACCGATTCGTTCTCCCGCAATTTCCTGCCAGGTAGCGACGATTTGACCCTGGTACAGCTTATCCTCAATACCGAACGAGGAAACCACGTCTTTAAGTACGGATCCGAGAGATTGGGGAGAACGGTGTCTTCTCATAACCGGTTATGCGAGACAGAAGGTCCTGACGGGAGAACGAGGAATCCAAGATAGTCCCGTGGAGTGGATCTCCGAAAGGTACAGGACGTGAAGAATTCAAGCCGGGTTAAAATGGTCGGGGGGTGTCCGATCGCGATGGTTAACAACTCGACCTTACACCCCCACAACCACTCATCGGAAGACGCACTGTGCACTACGGTACAGAACGTACCATAGTTACACATGGTAGTGACGGCAGTGCAAGAATCGTTACGACCAGAAACATTCAAATAACCCGATACACGAGGATTTATCGAATCTAAAAGGGTACTTTTTGATGCATGCCCGAACGAATGCCCTCTCACCTTATGTACGACTGTGCATACCTGCGCGGCTCCGAACGACAAGGATGGAAATTCAGACGGTCCGTTTCACGGCAAGATCTACACGCTGGTCATCGCTAACTTCCGTCGAAACAAAACCAACCTGGCATGGCCCATCTTCTCACTACACTGGCGCACGCTGCCTGCGACCCGGACTCGGAGACGGGCGCACTCGTTCCACCCATTCATCCGGCAACCACGTTTGAGCGAGATCCGGATGGCTCCTACCCGAAAGGGTACAAGTATGCTCGTGACGGGAATCCAACGCGGCGACAGCTAGAAAATGCATTGACAAGACTAGAGGGGGGGACTTCTTGTCGAGCTTTCTCCTCAGGAATGGCGGCCTCAAATGCCGTTATCCAGTCGATCCCTATTGGATCTCATCTCATCCTTCCCAATGACGTCTATCATGGAGTCAGGCGACTGATCGCAGAGCAGTTCCGGAATCGAGGAATCGAAGCTACCGCTGTCGACATGACCGTTCTTGACTCTGTTGAAAACGCGATTCGATCAAATACGAGGATGATTTGGGTCGAGACCCCGTCCAATCCTCTGTTGCAAATAACGGACCTCGCCGGAGTTGGACACATTGCAAAAAAGAGCGATCTCGTTTTCGTGGTAGATGGCACCTGGACCACGCCTCTTTTGCAACGCCCGTTCGAATTCGGCGCCGACCTGGTTGTTCATTCGTTAACCAAATACCTGGGAGGACACTCAGATACATTGGGCGGCGCGGTTGTAACACGTGAGGATTCAGAGCATTTTGAGAGACTGTCGGATTACCAACAGCAGTCGGGAGCCGTTTTGGATCCGTTTTCTTCGTGGCTAACGCTTAGAGGGATTCGAACCTTGGGCGTACGACTTTCGCACCAATGTTCGACTGCGAAACACGTCGCCGCCTTTCTTGAGTCCCGACCCGAAGTTCGAGCTGTCTATTATCCAGGTCTCTCGTCTCATCCCGGACATCAGCTTGCCGCCAGGCAGATGGATGATTTCGGTGCGATGCTTTCATTCGAGGCCGGAGAGGGTCAACGCAGGGCGATGGCGATCGCAGCCGCCGTGAAAGTCTTCACCAGGGCGACGAGTCTGGGTGGAACGGAGAGCCTTATCGAGCACCGAGCATCCGTCGAGGGTCCGGAAACGAAAACTTCTCCGTCTCTACTGCGCGTATCGATCGGACTCGAACATCCAAAGGATCTTATTGATGATCTGGAGGGTGCCCTCACCAAGTCTTAGTTTGCAGGCCCTCCCGAGTCCCTGTAGATTCGGCCCCTGGATCTCACGATCGTCCTGTCATTCCTTCCCGTACGGCCATCAGCCGCATGAAACTTCCATTCTTTTTAGCCCGTCGATTCGTAGCTGCCGAATCTATTGAGGAGACTCTCCCCGTTGCTGCGGCGCTGAAGAAGAAGGGACTTCACGTAACGCTGGATCGACTTGGAGAATACGTTAGCGACCCCCACCTGGCAGAAAGTGCCCGCGACGGCTATATCAAGCTCGTCAGAGCAATCGCTGCTTCCGATAGCGATATCGACCGGAATATCTCCATAAAGCTTTCGATGCTCGGGCAGAAAATCGACGAGAGTTTCTGTAGGGATAATCTGTACCAACTGCTCGATACCGCTCGAGAGACGGATTCGTTCGTTCGACTGGACATGGAAGGAAGCGATGTTACCGAGTCTACACTCTCTCTATTTGAAACAGCCCGTACGGAATACCCAAACTCGGTGGGAATTGTCCTGCAGGCGTACCTGAAGCGAACAAAGGAGGACGTTCAGAGAATGTGTGATCTGAACGCGAGGGTCAGGTTGTGCAAAGGTGCTTACAAAGAACCGGAGGCGATCGCGCACCAGAATATGAGCGTAATTCGAGATCGGTTCTGTGAGTACATGGAAATGCTGCTTGCAAGCGCCCGCTATCCGGCCATCGCCACGCACGACGACATTCTGATCAATCAGACAAAGGCATACATTCAGGCAAACGGTGTTGAGCCTTCCCGTTTCGAATTTCAGATGCTTTACGGAATGCGTGCAGATACCCAGATCGCCATATCGAAAGAAGGATTCAACATGCGGGTCTACGTTCCGTTCGGGAGCACATGGTTTCCCTATTTCTCTCGTAGAATCCGCGAGAGAAAAGAGAATGTGTTCTTTGTTCTGAAGAACCTGATCCGGAAGTAGTCGGTCTGGGGGCAATCGGTCCAGGGGCAATCGGTCCAGGGGGCAATGCGTCCGAATGGGTCCGGATTTGCGCCATACCGCTCTTTCATGTGCCGCGTTCGGCCAACCAGCGTTCAGCATCGATGGCGGCCATACATCCCGTACCGGCAGCCGTCACCGCCTGCCTGTAAACATGATCCTGCACATCTCCGCTCACGAAGACACCGTCTATGTTTGAATGTGTACCGTCCGCCCGCGTGATGATATAGCCCAGATCATCCGTGTCGAGCCAATCCTTGAAAACAGATGTGTTTGGTGTATGCCCGATGGCCAGAAAAAGACCCTGCACGGGCAGCGTCGATGTCTCACCGGTCTGCGTGTTCTTTAACTGAATCGATTCTACTTCCTTTTCTCCCAGAACGTCCTCGACGGTCGAATCCCAGACGAATTCGATCTTCTCTTCCTTGTTGGCTCGCTCCTGCATGATTTTTGAAGCCCGCAATTCCGAGCGTCGGTGGATGACATATACTTTCGACGCAAATCGAGTCAGGAAAATGGCTTCTTCCATGGCTGTATCGCCCCCGCCCACGACGGCGACTTCCTGATCTCTGAAAAAAGCTCCGTCGCATGTCGCACAGGCTGAGACACCGTGACCCAGGAGTCTCTTCTCGTTCTCAATGCCAAGATATCTGGCCGACGCTCCAGTCGAAACAATTACAGTTTCGGCCAAAACTGGGGTTTCCTCGTCTATCACGAGCTTGAACGGAGATTCTGAAAGGTCGACTTCAGTGACAACACCGTAGCGAAGATCAGCCCCGAATCGAACGGCCTGCTCTTCGAATTTCATCATCATCTCCGGACCCATAATTCCTTCCGGGAAGCCGGGAAAATTTTCAACGTCCGTCGTCATAATCAATTGTCCACCCGGTTCGGGACCTTGAAGAACCAGAGGCGCCAGGTTCGCACGAGCCGTGTAGAGGGCAGCCGTCAAACCGGCTGGCCCCGAACCAATAATGACGACGTCGCGTCGCTCAGCTGATGTGAAGTCTACGTCGACCATGTTAAACTGTCTGAGCAACGAGATTTTCAAGTTTCTCAGACAGGGTTTTTTTCGGAGCCGCACCGATGAGTTGATCAACAACGCGTCCATCTTTAAAGAATAGAAGTGTCGGGATGGACCGAACACCAAAATTCATCGCGACAGTCGGATTGTGATCTACATCCAGTTTGGCCAGCTTGGCCCGTCCCTCGAACTCTCCCGCCAGCTCAATAATGAGTGGTGCAATAATCCGGCACGGTCCACACCATTCCGCCCAAAAATCGACGAGTACAGGCTGGTCCGATTGTAGTACTTCCGCTTCAAACGTGTCATCTGTTACGGTGATGTACTTCGCATCTTCTACCATCTTGGTTCTCCCCGCAAAAGCGGGCTTTAATTCAGTGTTAAAATTTCAATGTCTGGGTTTGTTACCCATCCGTCACGAGTGTTACGACCGTATTGCAAGTAATAGTTTCAATCCTCATGCCATTTATACAAGGTCGACAGTTCGTCAGTCCATGCATGCTGGAATGGCACGTTCATACGTCTCAGACATGATTTTCTGTCCCAGATTGACAGCTTCTGTGCCATTTACGGTTATTACCAAAGGACCATCTGTCACGATCCCCAATTGGGTGGCACTCACCCCTTTTTCATCTGCAAGTGTACGAATGCGATCCAGATCGATGGGATCAACCGTAAGAACGATCCTGGATTGGGCTTCGCCGAAGAGAACGGCGTCAAGGCGGATATTTTCGGCCGCAATCAATTGAATGTCCGCGCCCAATGCCTCAGCCGTGATCGAGCACTCTGCAAGACAGGTCGCGAGACCCCCGTCTGAAATATCATGTGCGCTGCGAACCATTCCGTCTTTGATGAGCGCATAGCAGGCCTGCTGGACAGCCAATTCTTCCGAAAGAACGAGATGCGGGGCGTCTCCGGCCGTGAGACCGTGGACGACCGACAAGTACTCGCTTCCGTCAATATCATTCCGATGAATCCAGTCTTTTGGAGACAGGAGAATCACGAGATCTCCCTCCTGCTGGAAGGACATTGTGGTTGTCTCGGCGTCCACGTCATCCACAACCCCCAGCATACCGATCGTAGGTGTCGGGAAAACGGCTCCTTCGGGATTTTCGTTGTAGAACGAAACATTCCCTCCCGTTACCGGCGTTCCGAGCACCCTGCATGCCTCGCCCATACCCCTAACCGCTTCCTTAAAGACCCAGTACACTTCGGGTTTATACGGATTTCCGAAATTGAGACAGTTCGTAATCGCCACCGGCAAGCCGCCTGAGCAGACGACATTTCGAGCCGCCTCGGAGACAGCGATCTGTCCGCCCTTCGCCGGATTCAGATAGACATAACGACCGTTACAGTCAGTTTTTACGGCGAGACCCTTCTTTGTGCCTTTGATTCGAATTACGGCTGCATCCGACTCTCCGGGACCGACAACCGTGTTGGTTCTGACCATGGTATCATATTGCTCAAAAACCCATCGTTTTGAAGCGATATTTGGAGAACCAATGAGGCGAATCAGCGCATCCCCTGCAGACGAGGCCGTTACATCTGAAATGCTTTCGGGATTGAAAGCTCTCGTTTCAGCAAGATATGCAGGCTTCTCTGTCGCCCGTTCGTAGATGGGAGCACCGCCTCCGAGTACCAGGTGATCTGCAGGAACGTCAGCAATCACCTCTCCATACCAGAATATGCGCACCCGCTCGTCGTCGGTTACCTCGCCAATTTGTACAGCATGCAGGTCCCATTTCGCGAAAATAGTCTCCAGAATGGCCTCTGAACCCTTTTCGCACACAATCAGCATCCGTTCCTGGCTTTCCGACAGCATGATCTCGTACGGCGTCATCCCGGCCTCGCGGGTAGGGACCCGGTCGACATGAATTTCCATGCCTG
>BTQE01000033.1:0-2500 GCA_036985715.1 Rhodothermia bacterium | reverse complement strand
TTGGCCTGCTTATTCCCAAACTGGTGTCTGACAACCAGATTACACTCGATCAACAGGTCCAGCGTATTGTAAACCGTTGCTCGACTGACGGCCACATCTTTCTGATTCAGCCGAAGATATAGCTCATCAGCATCAAAATGGTCATCGCTGGCATATACTTCTTCAAAGATCAGAAACCGTTCCGGCGTTTGACGAAGACCTTTCTTTTTCAGATAGCCAGAAAAAATCTTCCTGACTTCTGCTATCTGTTGAGGCGCCAATGAGGGCATGATTCTTTGAATGATCGGCTGGTTAATCCTTCGCCATTCTACGAAGCGTCGATGACCAAACGTAGTTTACCGGTGCTGGAAAACCGAGTTCCTGTCAAAAATCATCCAATACCTTCAAGGAATGCCGGTAGCAGAGCCAGATCGGCTTTGACATCCTCAGCGACCAGATCAACGGGTTGATCTCCGTTAATCACGCAGATTCTGTCACTGTGTTTTTCGGCTAAATCATCGTATGCCTTAACTACACGCTCGAAAAAACCTGATTTCAGCCCTTCCATGCGGTCGGCCGTTCGACCCTCCTGACGCTTCATCCCTGTCTCGACGGAGACGCGTATCAAGTAGGTTCGATCCGGCAGCAATCCCCCGGTGACCTCCTGTTGAAATTGATCGAGCCAGTCAAGATCTGCGATTCGGCGACCGCCCCCTTGATAGGCTACCGTCGAATCGTAGAACCGATCGCAAATAATCACATCGCCCGCTTCTTGGAAAGCACGAAATTTTGTACGTACCAATTGTGCCCGTGCGGCTGAATAGAGAAGCATTTCTGCGAACGGATCGATATCCGATTTCACGTCCAATAGAATCGATCTGATATGTTCGGAAACTACAGTCCCACCCGGTTCTCTGACACGGTGCACGGTTAACCCTTCTGACGCCAGATAATCAGCTAACACCTGCGCCTGCGTACTTTTCCCGCTACCGTCGATCCCTTCGAAGCTGATAATCATCGCTTTTCTTGTAATTTGAGGCCATTGGATACGACAAAGTACAATTTCTTCGTTACTGAGTGTGTGGAGTAGAGTTATCTGTCAGTTGCAATTTGCCTGATCGGCATTTATTATTTCGGGTACGCGAACCTTTATCACCGATCAGCTTTGTAGCGACACAGGTCGCAGACTTATCTCTCTGCTCTTACTTCCCGGATTCATATTCCGCAGCGCATGAGCATGTTCAACTTCGAATTCGAAGACTTCGAAGATTCCAAAGACGATGAATGGCTAGAAGATCTTGCTGCTGGCTTTGAGCAGCAAGACGATTCGGCCTACTTCGACTCGGATACACTGGAAGAAATCGCCACGTTTTACTTCGAGCAGGGACGCTTCGAAGACTCGCTCCGTGTGGTCGATCGGATGCTCGCAACGCATCCCTACTCGTCGGATGCCCGAATGAGACGGGGGATTCTGCTCAACAATCTGGGACGTCATCATGAAGCGCTTCGTGCTTATGAAGATGCACTCGAACTGAATCCCGCTGACGTCGAGACCATCGTCAATCGCGGGATCACACTCGACAGTATCGACCGCCCGGAAGAAGCTCTCGAAGCGTATGACGATGCACTGAATCTAGATTCGCGCAATGACGAAACGCTCTTCAATAAGGGTGTGACCCTCGAGCGGTTGAATCACCTCGATAGGGCCATCGTTGCGCTTGCGAGTTGTGCCGAAGTCAATCCCGAGCATCCTGAGGTGTGGTACGAACTCGGTTTTTGTCACGATCGACTTGGCCATGATGCCAAAAGTATCGCGTGCTACGATAAGCATCTTGAAATTGAGCCATACTCCCACGACGCTTGGTATAATCGGGGCATCGTTCTGAATAGGACCGGGAAATTTCAGGAGGCCATTTCTTCCTATGATATGGCAACCGTCATCTCGGACGACTTCGCGTCTGCCCACTATAATCGAGGCAACGCTCTGGCAAATGTTGGTGAGTTGAAAGGCGCCATAGAGAGTTATAAACGTGTACTCGAGATCGAAGGGTCGGATGCCGCCACGTCTTACAATATTGGCCTGGCTTTCGAGGAGCTGAAACTGTATGAGAGCGCGATTCACTATTTCGAAAAAGCGATCGAAGCCGACGCACAGTATGCCGAGGCCTGGTATGGGCTTGGATGCTGCTACGACGCGCTGGAGCAGTTTGAAGAGGCCATGGTGTTCTACAATCGAGCGGTTGTCTTGAACGCGGAAACTCCGGAATTCTGGTACGCAAAAGCCGATTGCGCCTACAATCTAGGACGACTATCTGAAGCGATCAACGCATATCGAACCGTTGTGAAAACAGCACCGAACAATCGGGATGCATGGCTTGATTATGCCGAGACCTTGTTTGAGGCACAGCAGATAGAAGATGCTCTGGATGCATATCGGACGGCTCTTTCGATCAATCCGGACTACGCTGGCGTGTACTTTCAGCAGGCAAAAGCTCTTTTCGCGCTCGGACGATCGGATGAA
>BTQE01000032.1:0-28743 GCA_036985715.1 Rhodothermia bacterium | reverse complement strand
CTCGGTATCTCGAATAAAAACAGCTTCGTTACACGAGCGACCCGTGCGGCGAAGCCGCTATTAATACAAAAAAGCCTCAAAGACGCCGTACTTTACGCCTCAGAATAGCCAAACACGAGAGCCCGGTGCGCTCAACGCGCACCGGGCTTTTTTTGACTGTTCCAGTCGGATCGACGATTTGCGTCGCCATCGCCCGTGTGATAGGTTCCGTCTCGAGGCTCTGAATTCAGTTACAGAGCGAATACAGCGTATTCTTCCGTTAATAGAGGTGAGTCAACTCATCATCCGAAACACCCGTTAAAGGGCAATAAGGCACATATGGTGCAGGAATCTGGAATCGGAGACGTAGATAAACTCGTTGACCAGTTGCTTCGCGACGAGGATTATCTCCTTGCGAAAGAACTGAAGCATAAAATCGAGGAGCTGAACCATCTGTTCATCCAGGCTGAACGGCAGAATCTCAACGTCGAGCTGAAAACATCGCAGTTGGATGTCCCCAGCGGTGGTACGGTCAATTGGCTCGAACTACGCATCTTAAAGGAGCTCTAGTCGGTCGCCCATCTAGTGGGGTCGCTTCAGGATTCGACCTCCTTTCATCACCAACTCGACTTTTCTCGCAGCTCCGATATCCGTTGTCGGATCTCCGAGCATGACCACGAGATCAGCCAAGAACCCCGGTTGTACAACTCCTCGATCCGTTAGATGAAAGGTTTCTGCGTTGACCGACGTTGCGGCTCGCATCGCTTCGAGTGGGGTCATCCCATATTCGACAAGAAGCTCCAGTTCCCAGGCATTCTCTCCGTGAGTGAAAACGCCCACGTCGCTGCCCAGCCCAATCACGACTCCTGAATCGAGCGCTCTTCGAAACACATTCTTCTTCTGCACAATTCGAGACGGATCCGGATCTTTACCTTTTCGCCACCCGGCATACGAGGAGATGGCTTCAACAGCAGCAAGCGTTGGATACCAAACGATACCGCGCTCCTCCATGAGTGCGAGTACCTCATCGGTTGCGCCGTCACCATGCTCAATGGTTTCTACGCCGCCGAGAATCGCATTCATCATACCCGCGGCTGTCGCGGCATGAGCCACTACCGGGCGCCCGCTCGCTGTTGCTGTTTCTACGATGCGCTTGATCTCACTGACGGAGTACGTGGGCATGGCTTCGCCGTTCGGACCCCACCGATAGTCCGCATAGATCTTAATCAGATCAGCCCCCTTCCCGATCTGATCGCGTGTAACGCGAATCAGGTCATCAAACCCATCAGCCGATTCGGCGCCGAGTGGTACATCGAAATCCGGATGGAACCCTTTCGGCCCATAACTTCCTGTTGCCACCATGGCCCTCCCGGCCACGAGCATCCTCGGGCCCACGATGATTCCCTTTTCAATGGACCGCTTTAGACCCACGTCGGCGTAGTTCGCACCTTCCGAACCAAGGTCACGAATGGTCGTGAACCCTGCTAAAACCGTGTTTCGCAAATGATTTGTAGCGCGGGAAACCCGCTCGGTTCTGGATTCCTTGAGTACCTGGTCGTTCCAGGAAGCTTCGTCGTATGGATGAAGTAGTACGTGGGAATGTCCCTCGATCAGTCCGGGCGACAATGTCATTCCTGGAAGCTCGATGATTTCAGGAGCGGCTACGGTGTCGATGCTCGCGTACGGACCCGCATACGTGATGCGATCTCCCGTTACGGCCACCTGCCATCCTTCGTGTATGATGCGCCCGTCGAATACGCGATCCGGTTTCAAGACGTAGTCCTGACTCCATGCAGTCTGGAGGTTGATCAATAGAAAGAGGATAGGTAGAAGCTTTTTCATCGGAAAACTTAGGGGTTGAACCGGAATTGAAGTCGAGAATAGAGGAACGAGGATAGGATTTCAACAGGTTGATGACGGGCGGTACGGCGAAGCATCAGAGTGAAATGACCCCGTCAATCTTGCCGGCGTCTTTGTACACGGCAATCACTTCATCTGGAGAATTTGCGGGCATTCGAGAAGTTACACTGAGATATTTTCCTCTTTTCGACGCTCGAACGATGATCCTGGCATCGCCGAATACGTTCTTTAGTGCTTCCAACCCGGCCTTGGGAACGATAAATTTGTACAGATAATCTGTCGGCCAGTCTGACTGGTTCGCGAGCAGGAGTCGAAAATTTGTCCACCATTCGTCTAAAGCAGTGCTGTCATCCGGCTTTTGAGTCGCTTCGATTGCCATTTCTCAGGATCAAACTGCATACTTGGTGACGAAGCAACATGTAAGCTCGACTGAAAACAGTGTTCCATCTGCGCGTAACATCCTCTGGTTGAACTCGTTCATCACTATTTTAGTTGGAACAAATTTTTTCTATCCATGGATTTCTTTCTCCCTGATTGGGCACCCAACATTCACCCGCTATTCGTTCATTTTCCGATCGCAATCATATTTGTAGCTGTTCTGTTGGATGGCGCTGGACTGATCTTACGCGCGCGACCGTTCTGGCGCAAAGCCGCCGTTCTGATGTATGTCCTGGGGGGTCTAGCTGTACTTGCAACCTATTTGGCGGGAAGACAAGCCGCTGATCTCGTCTTCCTCTCGACAGAGGGCGATGCTGCCTTGACCGAGCACACCAAATTGGCCCTGTGGACGCTCTGGTTTTTTGGAATCTTTGCTATCGTCAGACCCCTGATCGACCTGACGGCTCTCGGAAAGAAAACGGCTGTCTGGGTGGCCATGGTCATCATTCCAGCATCCGGTCTCGTGCTCCTCTATCAGACCGCTCAACAAGGTGCCCAGTTGGTGTTCAAGTACGGAGCCGGTGTACAAACAGTAGATAATACCGTTCAAGGCATTGAAGTCGCGCCGGGAGATTTATCTACAGAGAATCAATCTGCACCCATTCTGTCCGAGAGTGGAGGCTGGACGTGGAAACCCAAGCATTCATCGGCATGGAAATCTTCGATGACATTTCCGGAAGGGGGCGGAGACTTTTCCCAAACCTCAATCATGGACGGAGGCGAGCATGGAGAAGTGTTGGCACTCTCAACCGAGGGGGCGGTCGCCATGTTCGTATACGATCAGCCTGTGGATGACATCCAGGTCGACTTCGCGGCAAATCTCGATCAGTTCGACGGTGTGCTCATGTTCGTCCATCACGTAGAAGACGCCGACAATTATCATTTTACTTCGATCGGAAAAGGAGAAATGCGTCAGGGACGAAGTGAAAACGGAGATATTCACCTGCTGGATGCCAAACCGTATGAACCGTCCGGATGGGTCACATTCCGGGTAGTTTCCGACGGTGACCATGCCAGGGCTTATGCAGATGATGCGCTTGTGGCACATGGTCGCAGCTCGACCCCGGTCGCCGGCCCGTCTGGTTTTCGTCTTAACGGGACAGGGACCGTGCTTCTTGATTTCGTGAAGGTACAGGTCCTCCGATAGCTCAGTACCGGATCTCCGCATTCGTGTTCTGCCATACTGACACGATTTGCCGGGTTGGTATGTTTTTGGTGGCCTACGTCGTCTAGCTGAATACCGGTAACTCCTGTCATAAAGGCGGGTTATGACTTCATCTAAGGGATCTACAGCTAAAACCTGCTGCGAATTATGAATCTACAGAAGTTCACCGTAAAAGCTCAGGAAGCGATTCAGAGGGCCACTGAAATCGCTGCCGCGCGCAATCACCAGCATCTCGAGCCAGCGCACATACTGAAAGCATTTCTGGCCGATGAAGCCGGCGTGATCCAGGCGTTGTTGTCGAAATTGGAGGTGAACCCGTCGATTTTCGAGACCCGTATCGAAGGGGCGCTCGACAAACTGCCTGTAGTCACGGGATCTAGTGTAACTGGGCAGTACATCGGAGAAGGAGCCAAAAAGGTGTTCGACCGGGCCCTCGCAGAAGCCGAGTTACTGCAAGATGAATTCGTCGCCTCGGAGCACCTTCTTATCGCACTCGCCACGTCGAAGGAGGAGATTGGAAAAACGCTCCGCGAGCAAGGCGTCACAAAGGAAAGCATTCTGTCAGTCCTCTCGAGCGTACGTGGAAGCGGCAGTGTAACAGACCAGCACGCCGAGTCGCGCTATCAGGCATTGGAGCGTTACACAAGGGATCTCAACCAACTCGCTGAGAAAGGAAAAATTGATCCGGTTATTGGACGAGACGACGAGATCCGTCGCGTCCTTCAGATACTTTCTCGGCGTACCAAGAACAATCCAGTTTTAATCGGCGAGCCGGGTGTCGGTAAAACCGCTATCGCCGAGGGGTTGGCCACTCGAATCGTACAGGGCGACGTCCCTGAAGGACTTAAGAACAAACAGATTTTGGCCCTCGATATGGGAGCTCTCATTGCAGGCGCCAAGTTTCGAGGGGAATTTGAGGATCGACTCAAGGCGGTCGTGAAGGAAATTGCCGACGCAGAGGGTCGCGTCGTTCTTTTCATCGATGAGATTCACACGCTGGTAGGCGCCGGGGGTGCAGAAGGCGCCATGGATGCGGCCAACATCCTGAAACCGGCTCTGGCTCGCGGCGAACTTCGGGCGATCGGAGCTACGACGCTCGACGAATATCGAAAGTATCTTGAGAAGGACAAGGCTCTGGAGCGCCGTTTTCAGACCGTCCTGGTCAGAGAGCCCTCCGTCGAGGACACGATTTCGATTCTTCGAGGCATCAAAGAGCGTTACGAAGTTCATCACGGTGTTCGGATTACGGACGGGGCGCTCGTCTCGGCCGCGGAGCTCAGTAATCGATACATCGCCGACCGATTTCTCCCGGACAAAGCCATCGACCTGATTGATGAAGCTGCAGCCAAGCTTCGGATTGAGATTGATTCTATGCCCGAAGAACTGGATCAGCTCGAAAGACAGATCCGCCAGCTTGAGATTGAGCGCGAGGCCATGAAGCGCGAAAAGGATAAAGCCAAACTCGGGCAAATTGCAGAACAGCTGGCCAATCTCGAAGAGGAGCAATTGGCCCTGAGGGCAAGGTGGAAACAGGAAAAAGAAACTATCCAGACCCTTCGCGATGCGAAAGAGCAGGTCGAAAAACTCAGGCTCGATGCTGAAAAAATGGAGCGCGAAGGAAACTATGGGGAGGTCGCCGAAATCCGCTATGGAAGGATCCCCGAGCTAGAACAAGTCGCTGAGGAGAGCAAAGCCCGACTTCAGAAAATTCAAAAAGCCGGTGCACTTCTAAAAGAGGAAATCGACTCCGAGGACATCGCCGACATTATCTCCAGATGGACGGGGATCCCTGTATCGCGCATGCTAGAGGGTGAGCGCGGGAAGCTCCTCCGTATGAACGAGGAACTGGCAAAGAGAATTGTGGGTCAGCGCGAGGCCATTGATGCCGTCGCGAATGCCGTTCGCCGAGGACGAGCCGGTTTGCAGGAGGAAAATAGACCAATCGGTTCATTCATATTCCTGGGATCTACAGGAGTTGGAAAAACCGAGCTGGCCAAAGCTCTGGCGGAGTTTCTATTCAATGATGAAAATGCGATGGTCCGAATCGACATGAGCGAGTACCAGGAAAGGCATACCGTCAGTCGCCTGGTAGGAGCGCCACCCGGATATGTCGGGTATGAAGAGGGCGGTCAGCTCACAGAATTGGTTCGCAGGCGTCCGTACTCCGTCGTATTGCTCGACGAGATTGAAAAGGCCCATCCTGAGGTCTTCAATATTCTGCTTCAGGTACTGGACGATGGACGACTTACCGACAACCAGGGTCGAACGATCGATTTCAAGAACTCGATCATCATCATGACCAGCAACCTTGGTTCTGAACTCATCCAGAGGCGGTTGGATGCAAATGATGGCGAATTCGACGACGTCTCGGAAGCGACACTCCGGGACGATCTGTTATCCCTTCTCAAAGAACGAATGCGCCCTGAGTTTCTCAATCGCATTGATGAGATCGTCGTGTTTCGTCGGCTGGGTCGTGACGAAATCAGAGAGATTGCCGAGATTCAGTTTGAGCGAGTTCGACTGCTGGCCAAGCGAAGCAACGAAATCGATCTGGAGCTCACCAATCGGGCCAAGGACTTTCTGGCGAACGAAGGTTTCGACCCGGTTTTCGGAGCGAGGCCCCTGAAACGCGTTATTCAGCGCGAGATTACCAATAAGTTGGCAGAAGAGGTGCTTTCTGGATGGATCCAGCCCGGACATAAATTGCGAATCGATGTGGCTGGGTCCGGTAACGGGTTGGTATTCGAGTCTCTCGCTGCCGAAGAAAAGGAAGTCGCTTCCTGAGTCCGATTGATTCAGGAGCCCGCCGGCCGGGATCGACCCGACAGTCGAACCCACTCGTCCAGAGCCTGTCGGGCCTCGGTTGACTCTTCGTTGAAGGACTCCGGATTTGAATCGTAGTAGGCAATACTGGCGGTAATCAGGTCTTCGGCTTCGTCGAAATCTCCGGCCCTTGCGAGGCTAATCCCTAATAACAGTCCTGTATCGACGGATTCTTTGCTGTCCTCACCATAGAGGTCGGTGTATAGGAGCGTGGAACTTCGAAGAAGTTCTTCAGCCTCCGAGAGCCTGTTTCGCCCCAGTCGGAGTTTAGCCAGATCAACCTGAGATTCTGCGAGGAGCCAGTGTCCGTTCGGGAAAAACTCTCCAAAAACCTTGATCGCGCTACCCAGCAGTTCGGCTGCTTCTTCCTCGTTCCCGCGTTTCCCCAGTACACGTGCCAGTATCTGCATGTCGCGTCCGACTCTGGGATGAATCTGACCATAATCTGCCTGATGCAATCTCAGCGCCCGGCGAAGAAGAGATTCGGCCTCAACCAGGTCGTCCGTGTTGTAGAGAATCTGTCCGAGCATATTCATCCCATTCGCCACCAAGCGATGGTCCTGGCCGTAGAGAGTTGTTCTCAGATCCAGTGCCTCTCGAACGTATAGCTCGGCTTCAGCAAACGATCCCATGTCAAAAAGTAGCGACCCCAGATTGTAGAGCGTCGTGGCGACAAAAGGATGATCATCACCCAGAAGCTTACGCTGCATCGCCAAAGCCTTACGGTAGTACTGTTCTGCGCCGTCAAAATCCCCCTTGTCCTGTAGGACAACAGCCAGGTTTACCATCGTTTCGGAAATATCCCGGCTTTCCGGACCCTCAAGTGCCAAACGCATGTCCAGAGCGGCGCGCCAAAGTCGCTCGGCTTCATCGTTGTTGCCGGTGAGTTCGTAATAAACGACGCCCAACTCGTGCAAGCTTTGGGCAATGGCGGCATTCGGCGCTTCGTACAGACGCTCGCGCATGGCTAGAGCTTCGAGGTGAAGTTCCTCTGAAATCTCATCTTCACCCTGCTCCTCGTACCACGTCGCCAGATCATAAATGGTCTGCGCAAGTTCGTCTGAATCTGTGTCGCCATAGATTTCGCGTTGCATCATCAGGGCTCGGTCCAACATGGGCTTCGATTTTTCCGACAATCCAATCTTCAGGTAGACCGTACCGATTGCATGAAGCATGGCGGCCTGGACGTCAGGATGATCTGCGAGCTCGCGTTCGATCCGCTCGGCGCTACGGTCCAGCAGCTCACGAGCAGTTATATCCTGACCACGCGAGATTTCGGGGTCAGATACTTCGAAGATGTCGATCATCAAATCAGTGATTTGATTCTTTTTCTCAAGCGCGATTTGAATCTCCCTGTTCTGACGCGCCGTTGTGATTGCAGATCGAAGAGCCAGAACGGATACGGCCACCAGTAAGACCGCGACGGCGATGGACGCGGCGACGCCAATTTTATGTCGGCGTATAAACTTACCCGATCGATAAACCCATGTGTCACGCTGAGCCTGAACCGGTAATCCGTTTAGATACCGCTGGATATCTTCCAGAAACTGGTCAGCGGACTGATACCGTCGATCTGCTTCTTTGCGAAGAGCCATGAGCACGATACGGTCGAGATCACCCGAGAGTTGTTTTCGAAGCCGCTCGATCGGCGTTCCGCGCATTTCGCTGACATCCAGTTCAACATCATCAGCCGGTGTTACATGGGTGATGGCCGTACTAGGTCGTTCGGGCTCGGTCTCGCATATGATCTTCTCAATCTCGGCTTTCCGCTCCGTGGCAAAATTGTACGGACGGCCTCCCGTGAGTAATTCATAGAGAAGAATTCCCAGCTGGTAAACATCGCTCGCCGTTGTAATGACATCTCCCCGAGCCTGTTCAGGCGAAGCATACTCCGGTGTCATAATCCGTACATCCGTGCGGGTAATCGGAACCGTAAAGTCTTCGTCTTCCGGCCTGAGAAACTTGGCGATTCCGAAGTCGAGAAGTTTAACTTCTCCGTCAGCGGTCACCAGAATATTACTCGGTTTCAGATCTCGATGGACGATCAGATTCTGATGGGCGTAGTGAACCGCTGAGCAAACTTTCTGAAACAAATCCAATCGATCCTGGACCGAAAGACGGTGCTCGTCCGCGAACTCAGTGATGGTTTCGCCATCTACGAAGTCCATAACGAAGTACGACAATCCATCTTCGGTTGCGCCCCCGTCCAGTAACCGGGCGATATTCGGATGAACCAGACTGGCCAAAATTCGCCGTTCTGTACGGAATCGCTGAAGAATTTCCTCCGTATCCATCCCTCGCCGAATAATTTTGACGGCAACAAACTTGTCGAAGGTGTCATCGGCTCGAACGCCGAGATAGACCTGGCCCATCCCACCCCGACCGAGCCTTCTAATCAGACGGTACGGGCCCACCGTTCGATTCAGATTGGGGTCGGTTTCTTCATCGTCGTCATTCGCATCGTTGGCGGCCAGCTCTACCAGAGCCTGCTCAAATTTCTTTCGCTCGGGCTCCTCCAGAAAATCCGAAACCTTCTCCCCGGCCTTAAGCAGGGACATTACAGAGGATCGGAGTTCTTCGTCATCGGCGCAGAGCCGATCTACAACGGAAATCTGTTCGTCCGGAGCCACCTCCAGAGCCTCGTCGAGAATGGACTCGATTTCACTCCATCGCTGAGGACTGATGTCTTTCATAAGTCCCGAATTGGACCATTGATCGAATAAGGAAGGACAGAACGAGTGAAACGATCAGTCCTCGTCGTTGCTCAGGGCAAGATACAGAAAGGATTTGGCCTTGTACCAATCACGATCAACCGTTCGCGATGACATACCAAGTACTTCCGCCGTCTCTTCGATGGAAAGTCCACCGAAAAATCGACACTCTACAATTTGTGCGAGTCGGGGTTTGAGCTCCTGAAGTTGCTGGAGCGCTTCTTCCAGATCCAGAATGTCGACGGGTTCGTCCGTGTCTTTGATGAGCGATGCGTGCAGATCAGTTCGATGCGCCTTCCCCCCTCTCTTCTCAGCAGACGTTCGCCGAGCGTAGTCGACCAGTATCTGCCTCATCGCACGAGCCGTGACGGCAAAAAAATGGGCTCGATCCTTCCAATCACCATCGGAGCGATCAAACATCTTGAGGTAGGCTTCATGGACGAGTCCCGTCGTATTCAGTGTTTCGCCGGGTTTTCTGAATCGAAGCTGTCGATGTGCCATTTCTCGTAAATCGTCGTAAACGATCTCATACAGACGTTGACTTGCACTTTCATCGCCAGTTCGATGTTCGGCTAAGAGTTGAGTGACGACTCCTGTGTCCTGCATGATGTGTTTCGCTTTCGCTGCAGAGCAATGTGCGTTAATGGATCTATAAGGGTACGGAATGGACAGACAAATGGAAATGCCACATATCCGGAATCGATGATTCCCGGATGGACTATAATAATCCCGCAATAACGGATTATCAATGGGCGCCGTTCGAATACGAATTGTTTTAATTAATTAATTAACAACTGTTTATCTACTACGATTCGAAGAATGTTTTTTGTTGATAAATAGACTTGCAAAACGGTCTTAGACTACCGTAATTACGGTATACTCGGTTATTGCTATCCAATCAGTTCGGAGATGTATCTAAGCAGATTAGAAATTCACGGCTTCAAGAGTTTCGCAGATCGTACGGTGGTGGATTTTTCGCCCGGAATCACGGTCGTTGTGGGACCAAACGGGTGTGGCAAATCCAATATCGTGGACGCTGTTCGTTGGGTTATTGGAGAGCAGCGCGCTCGAATTCTTCGCTCGGAGAAAATGGACAATATCATTTTCAATGGTACGTCGAACCGCCGTTCGCTGGGAATGTCAGAGGTCCTTCTGACGATCGAAAATACCCGCGGCGTGCTTCCCATTGAGTACGCAGAAGTAACCATAGGCCGGCGACTGTTTCGGTCCGGTGAATCCGAATATCTGTTAAATGGTGTTCAATGCCGGCTCAAGGACATCACCGATCTGTTTATGGACACGGGAATGGGCGCCGGAGCCTACTCCGTTATCGAGCTGAAGATGATTGACGACATCCTGTCCGAAAGTACCCAGGATCGACGCCATATGTTTGAAGAGGCCGCCGGAATTACGAAGTACAAAATTCGGCGGGGTCAGACGTTACGGAAGCTGGACAGTACACAAACCGACCTGAATCGCGTTCGCGATCTCGTGGAAGAGCTGGACCAGCGGGTTTCCAGCCTCCAGCGCCAGGCCCAAAAGGCGTCCAGGTTCAAGGTGCATGACGAACGTCTTCATCATCTGATTCAATCTCTGGCCGTTCATCAATTTGAAAAACTTTCCACCGAAAACAGTGATCTGGAACGTTCGTTGAAGACATTGGGCGATCAGAGCTCGGGGTTGACGGCGACTCTTGCTTCAAAGGAAGCAGACCACGAGGCTCTCCGGAAAGATCACGTCGGAAAAGAGCAGGTGCTCGGTGCTGCACAGTCCTCCCTCGCCGATCATGTCGAGATGCTTCATTCGGCCGAGACCGATTTGCGACTCAATTCAGAACGCCAGGAAGGGATAAGCCGGAATCTCGAACGAGCCGACGAGGAAGAGAACAAGGCCGAGAGGCGATCTGCTTCATTGTCAGAACAGCTGGAACGCACCGTTGAGGAGCTGATAACGGCACAACCGGAGGCCAAAAAAACCAGCGATCGCCTGGCTGTTGTCCAGTCGGAGCGTGATGCGGTCGAAAAGCGAATATCTGAACGACGAACCCTTCGACATCGTCTTGCGGATGATGAACGGAAACGGTTGAACGATCTTTCCGAGCGCCGCCAGAATATTGAACGCCTGACCAGTCGACTTGAATTATTGAACCAGGAAATCAGTGAGAGTGAATCCCATCTGGAGAACGCCGAGGAGAGATTGCTTGATCTGACCCAGCAGATCGACAAGGCAGTGTCCAATCTCGACGAACAGACGAAGAAACAGAACAGCGTGTCCCGAGCGCTCGAGACGGCGCGAGCCAAAAGAGAAGAGCAGCAAACGATTTTATCTGGATCCGAAAGGGACTTGCATAGCTGTGAGAGAAAACTGGACGCAGTGAACGCCGAGCTCGTCCTTCTGGAGAGTATTCTCTCCTCATACGATGATCTATCGGACTCCGTTCAGTTTTTGGCTGACTCGGCGGGATGGATGGAAGGACAGCCGAAAACTGTGGCCGATATCATCGCCTGTGATTCTGAGTACGTGACCGCCGTAACCCAGGCTCTTGGCCCATTCGCATCATACCTGGTCGTCCCCGACGAGAAGGCAGCCAGCCGGGCTATTTCCAAACTCCAAGACGAGGAGAAGGGTCGCGCGACGTTCCTCATCATGAGCCGATTGTCCGATATCGATGATCTTGAAGCCGAATCGCAAATTAGGAACGCCGTATCGTTCGCATCGCTCGTTCGCACACCGGGAACAGAGTACGATCGCCTTGCAAACGTTCTGTTGCGCTCATGCTATCTGGTCGAGGACATTGAAGCCGTACAACACGCAGCACCTGGTAGTGGTCGCTTCTATACGAAAGCGGGAGAGTGGTACGACACCGTAGGACTCAGATATGGCGGCAGCGAAGCCGATGGCGCGGCGACGGATGCGAGTCGCCTTGGGCGCCATGTGCAGTTGAAGCATGCAACCGACGAGCACGAAAGCTTATGCGCACGATTGAACGAGCTTCAGAATGCCGTCGAAAACGCACGGGGTATCGTGGATTCCCTCCCGGTTGAATCGCTCGAACTCGAGCTTCAATCGCAGAAGGAAACAGTCGTTGAAGCAGAGAAGCAGTTCTCTCAGGTTTCCTACGAACGTGAAGTTCTCCTCCGTCGACGGGACGAAATTACTGGGCGGAAGAATTCGTTGATCGAATCGACAGAAGTTGCACAAAAAGCCGTTTCAGAAATCACGGGCGGCCTGGAACAGGACCTCGAACAGGTTTCCGATTTGCAGTACCAGGTCAATCAGGCTGAAAGTGAGCTGACCGAAGCTGAAACCAAAAGCCGAGAGACGTTTTCTCGTTTCAACGAAGCCAATATCGTAGCCGTTCAGGCCGCGAATCGCGTGGAAACCCTCGAGCGCGAAGAACAACGAACAAAAGAAGACCAGAAAACGCTGGACGAGGAGTCGCAAGCCCGCGCTACACGGATCTTGAATCTACGGAGCGAGCTGAGCACGGCGTTGGAGTCGGCCACATCTCTTGATGTTGAGATCAAGCGAATGCGGAAAACGAGAGGTGAGCTTGATAAAGCCGTCAGTGTATCCAAAGATGCCCTTATGGAAATCAAGATTTCGATCTCTGAACTGGAAGTATGTTTGAGAGATTTGCGACGTGAGCGTGAACAGACCATGGCGGACGAGGCCCAACAATCGATCCGGAAAGCAGAAATCAAAACGCGCCTCGACGATCTCGTACAAACGATTCAAGAGGACTATGAAATCATTCTAGCAACTTACGAATTGGAACTGGATGCTGACTTCTCCGCGACTGATGCCCGATTGGAGATTTCGACGCTGCGATCCAAGATTCGCAACCTGGGTCCCATCAATGCTCTTGCGTTGGATTCTTTTGAGGACGAGAAGGAAAGACTGGACTTCCTTCGAAAGCAACTCTCTGATCTGGAGCACGCCGAGAGCACGCTGGTTGAAACGATTGACGAAATCAATCTAACAGCGTCCAGACGGTTCGATACTACTTTTTCATCCATTCAGGACAATTTCTCCAGACTCTTCACAGAGCTTTTCGGAGAAGGGGCCACGGCTCAGATCGTACTTGAGGATCCTACTGATCCGCTCGAGTCGCCTATCGAAGTACTCGCCAAACCGTCCGGAAAGAAGCCAAGTGTTCTGGCCCAGCTCTCGGGCGGAGAAAAAACGCTCACGGCCATCGCTCTTCTATTCTCCATTTATCTGGTGAAACCGAGTCCTTTCTGCATCCTTGACGAAGTTGACGCACCGCTGGACGACCCCAATATCGACCGATTTATGAAGCTTATCAGATCGTTTGCAGATTCAACCCAGTTCGTACTTGTTACCCATAACAAGCGAACCATGGAAGCAGCGGATCGGATGTATGGCATAACCATGCCAGAGAACGGCGTCTCGCAATTGGTCGGAGTGAGTTTCGATCCGGATCTCCAGTTGGTTGCTTGAATGGTGGAGGGAGGTGAGGCACAGAAATGTGCGTCTGCACCGCTCTTCTGCAGCAAACTTTGCCACCGCTTTTCTGCAGTAGACTTTGCTACCGATCGTCGCCCCGACCGACTATTCGTAGTCGTGTTCGAAGTACTCGATACCCCTTGAAGGACCCGCAGATTTTTTGTCTTTGATCTTATTGGTTAGACGATCGGCAAAGACGGCTGCGGCATCGTATCCGTAATTTCTGAGCAAATGGTTCATGGCGATGACTTCGCACAGCACGGTTACGTTTTTTCCAGGAGTGATTGGAAGTTTCACCAATGGAATCTCGATTCCCATGATTTCGTAAAAACTGTCGACCATTCCTAACCGCGTGTACTCCTCGCCGCTATTCCACGGATGAAGGTGGACGGCGACTTCGACTCGCTTCTGGAATCGGATCGCACGAATTCCAAACATGGCGCGGACGTCGATCAGGCCCAACCCCCTAATTTCCATAAAATGCTGGGCAATGTCGGTGCCCGCACCCATGAGAACCGACTCTTCCTTTCGCGTGACCACCACAACATCGTCAGCAACCAGTCGGTGACCGCGCTCGACCAGATCGAGTGCGACTTCACTTTTCCCAATACCGGGCTCCCCTTTGATGAGCAACCCAATCCCATAAACGTCGATAAGCGCCCCATGAACAGCCTGTTGAAGAGCAAATTGATCGCTTAGAAAGTCTTTCAGGAGAGACATGAATTCGATCGTCGGAAGCGATGTTTGGAAGACCGGTGTTTTGGTCTTCGTCGCGATCTTTACCAGCACCTCACCCGGATCATTATTATCCGTAAAAAAGACGCACGGAACGTCGAAACTCAGAATTTTTTTGAAAGACGATTTTTTTTCCTTTTCTGAAAGAATATTTAGGTATCGCGTTTCGGTATTTCCCATCACCTGGATTCGATGATGGGTGAATAGTTCAAGGTATCCGGCTAATGCTAATCCGGGTCGATGCAGATTACTCTCCGTAACATCCCGGTTTTCAAGAGACACGTCGTTAAGCTGCGTGAGCTCGACACCAACTGTTTCGCGCAGCTGCTGAACAAGAAAATCGATATTGATCGATTCCTTCTTGAATGGTTTTGCTTGTCTAGCCATGGATCAGGAGCTTAATCAACTTGGAGAGTTCCTACGGAACTTCCACCGTATCCAATATCCGCTGAACAATTTCCTCGCTCGTGACTTCTTCGGCCTCAGCTTCATAGGTAATCGCTACCCGGTGTCGCAGCACATCCATCGCTATCGAGCGAACGTCCTCCGGCGAAATGTACGCACGGTGCTGTAGGAAAGCGTGGGCGCGGGCCGCAAGATTTAAATTGATGGTTGCACGAGGAGATGCCCCGTATTCGATCAGAGGCTTCACCGCGGCAAGTCGATAATTTTCAGGATTCCTGGAAGCCATGACGAGGTCTACAATGTATTTCTCGACGCGCTCGTCAATGTAGAGTGCATTTAGAACCGCACGTGCGGACAGAATCTGCTCGGGTTTGACGATTTCGCGAACTCCGACGCGCTCGCCCGTTCTGGCCATTCGCCGCATTATTTCGAGTTCCTCATCGCGGGAGGGATAATCGACCTTGATTTTCATCATGAATCGATCCACCTGTGCTTCGGGTAGTGGATAGGTCCCTTCCTGTTCAATGGGATTCTGCGTTGCAAGCACGAGAAATGGTTCATCCAGAGGAAAGGTCGTCTCACCAATCGTGACCTGGCGCTCTTGCATGGCTTCCAGAAGTGCGCTTTGAACTTTCGCCGGGGAACGGTTGATTTCGTCGGCGAGAATGATATTGGCGAATATCGGACCCTTCTTGATCGTAAAGTTGCCTTCCTTCTGGTTGTAGATCAGCGTACCAAGAAGGTCGGCTGGCAGCAGGTCCGGCGTAAACTGTATCCTCTGAAATTTGGTGCCTATTCCTTCGGCCAGAGAACTGACCGTCAATGTCTTGGCCAATCCCGGGACGCCCTCAAGGAGAACGTGGCCATCTCCCAGGAGGCCGATCAAAAGGCGCTCGATCATATATCGCTGTCCTACGACAACCCGGCCAATTTCATTCAAAAGATCGTCAATAAACGCACTTTCCTTAGAAATCCTTTCAGTTACTGCGCCAATATCGAACTGTGTCATTTCCTCAACTGTACTCGTATCTAACATTTCCGCCAAGTTATAGAATAAATGTTTCTGGTCCGCCGGAGGCATTAGGCGGCCAGCTACTTCGTAAATGATCAAGAAATGCCGGGAGCCTAAAAGGTTGCCCGGCAATCAGTACAAAGGAGCCCTCTCCGATTTGAGTCGCCCCATATACCCCTTCGATACTGAATCGTTCAGCTTCATTCACAACGAAGTTCTGTATGGGCGACGTGATGGCCCAGTCGTCGCGCCGCGATGCATGGGACATGAACATAAGTGCTCCCATCAGCTGCCAGTCCTCATTTCGAATCGCCGCCACGAGTCGCTGCACGCGTCGATTTTCAGTCACGAGATATTTTAGACCAGGTCGCATGCGTCGAGGTAACAAGTAGGTCGCCGCCTCAAGATCCCGGTGCTCCAGATCACGCAATGAGGTGAGATCTGAGAACTGCTTTTGTTGAAGTCGTGTCAGGATCTCTTGCGCCCATTCACTTCGCGCCTTGCGATCGCTGGTTTGCTGGTCTGCCCGGGTATCTACCAGTGCCCATCCAGGCTCGGTAGTTCCGCTGCTGCCTACGACTAGATGTTCCAAGGTTTCTGTATCGACCAGTACAAAGGAATCGGCAGTTTCGGACTTTGCCGCTATCACATACGCAACACTGAATGGATAGGATAGAACTCGTTCTATACTCTCATTTATAGCCTGTATACGCTCATTTTCTTCTCGTCGGATACCGAGCCGCACCTCCACTGCACGGATCAGGGACACACTAAGAGAAGAGAGATAGGCCGACTCCAGCCTGGACGGCACCATCGAAACAATAGCAATGTCCAACCCCCTGCCCGGCCGATTCGGTAGAGTCATCAGTAACTCTCGAACAGTCCGAACATTTAAATCCTCTATATCGTCTCCTGGTGTGTCCAGTTCAAACTGTGTGACCTCAGGCACGTTTTCAACTACGAGCCGCACACCGGTTTCTTCAGAGAATCCAACTGCCACTGCAGTTCCGCTGTGCATGGGTTTTAAAAGAGCAAAACCATTGAAGTAGTGAGAGTGATCGGCCTGGACTCCGGCGGAACCCAACGCGAAAGCGGCCAATACCGAATCCGGATTCGTACCCAGCCGACTTGACAGAAGAGACACCGATCGGGACTTCATTTCATCGGTCGAAATCCCCTGACCGGCCTGCATCCGGCTCAATGCGTCTTTGATCGGGTCCGCGAATGATGGTGATGACGGGCTACCGGGTGAATTCTCGGGTACATCTCGGGGTATGCCGCCCGATCCCTTCTCTGCGCCGTTTCGATCTTCCATCATACCAGCACGTCACCCGGTTGAATCGAAGATCCTCTGACAAAATCTGTCGCAGCCATGCGTCTTTTCCCTTCCTGCTGTATTTCGATGATCTCAATCGCGCCTTTGCCGCAGGCGATATACAAATCACCGTCAATTCGAATAACGGTGCCAGGTGCTACCTCCGCATCCAGATGTGCCGGCGCATCGTTGTCCGGCGCATCGTTGTCCGGCGCATCGTTGTCCGGCGCAGTATTGCCGGGATCGCAGTCGGCCCGTTCCAATAGCCGACTCCTGAAAATTTTCAATTCTTTTCCCTGATGATGTGTCCACGCGCCGGGATAAGGTGACAGACCACGAATAAAATTGTGAATTTCCGTATCTGCTGAATCCCAATCGATATGACAGTCTTCTCGATGAATCTTCGGAGCCGGTGTCGCCAAAGAATCATCTTGCGGTGTCGTTTCAACCGTCCCATCCAAAATGCTTTTCGTGGTTTCCAGAACTACATCGGCCCCCAGGGTCATCATTCGGTCATGAATGTCGCCGGTGGTTTCATCGGGATGAATAGGCATCGATCGCTGGAGAATCATCTGTCCGGTATCGACTCGCTCCTTCAGGAAAAACGTAGTCACGCCTGTTTCAGGTTCTCCCGCCATGACGGCTCGATGTATGGGTGCAGCTCCTCGGTACCTGGGTAGCAAAGATCCATGGAGATTGATTGCACCGAGACGAGCCAGCGTAAATACAGAAGGAGGGAGAATGCGAAACGCGACCACGATAATCAAGTCCGGCTCAAGGCTCTCTATCTGCTGTGCAAATCCTGGATCTTTAACAGATTCGGGTTGGAGAATGGTCGAGATACCGTGCCCTAGGGCCGCCCTTTTTACAGGAGTTTCCGAAATTTTACGGCCGCGTCCTTTCTCTCGATCCGGACCCGTTACTACAGCGACGGGTCGAAATTCGGATGCCACGAGCAGGTCCAGAGAGGGGACTGCGAACACTGGTGTACCCATGAAAACGATGTTGGCCATTTAATCTACAAGACCGGTAATCTGGGCACATTCCGAATGATTTCAGAGTCGGTTACGATACGAACTGTATCACCTCATTGCCAGCCACCCGAAGGATTCTCGCGGGGTTGTATTCTACCGAGACACAAAAAAAAAGCACCACGAATGTGATGCCTTGAATAAATTTCAAATCTGATGAGACGTCTAGTACAGACGCGTACGCTCGTCCCAAACCGGAACTAAAAGTTCAAAGTCTCCGAATCCCGTCTTGTCAATGAAGATGAACTGTCGGCCGATTCGCTCATAGATCCAGATCTCGTACGGTTCATAATTGAAACTGTGGGGTTTGCGCTCAATGAAATCAGGCTCGCCGTAACGAATAAATACAAACCCGCGATCTGTTTTCCACCCTTCTTGAACAGCACTGTATTGCCTGTTCGCTGCCGCAACACGGTAATAATATTCCTCCATTTTCTCGTTGCGTTTGGTATTCGGCGTTGGATCCCGCTTATCCCAAAAGTTCTGGAACCGCTCCATCTTCTGAACCCGATTCGGCGCATCAAGGATGAAGTTCAGCTCTTTCCGCTTCGCGTAGTTTTCGAGCTGCTGAATGGCATCATCAATGTCCTTTATGTGTGCTAACAACCCGGTCCAGTGCGCAAGGAACGACTTTTCTGCAGCATCAAGAGATTCCCCATCTGAACCAAGGAGACTGATCCGAACGATATAAACACCCGCTTTTAGATCGTCGACCGGAATCGTAACGAGATGCTGACTCTTCCCCGCAGGTACAGGTGTAAGCTCTTCTTCCTGAAAAACAGACTTATCTGCTTCTTCAACTCTGCTTCCTGTCCAGGACATCGGAAGGGCAACGACGCTGTTTTTCAAAGTCCGAAAAACTTCTCTTCGAATCGTAACGTCTTGAGCCATCTCCGAATACACTTCGTAAAACACCTGAAAGCCGGCGTCGGACGTAGAAATTTGTTGATCTACCAGCGGAATAATCGCAAACGTCTCGGCATCGTACGATTCGAGGAGCGTAAGGTCGCTGATCGCGGTTGTAGCGTTGAAACTTCGAACCGTTGCCGGGACTTCACGAACATACGCCTGATTCGAATTCTTGTCGATGAGTTCGAATTCAAAAACATACCGACCCGGTTTCAGCTCGAACGACTGGGTTGTAAAGTCGGCTTGATCGTCTGACTGTGTACGCGAGTACGTATCGACGACGACATTACCGTCCCACGTTCTGCTCAGAACCACATTGCGAAGTCGATCATTGTCGCTGAGTTCGATTGCATCGAATGACACCTCATAGCTGGAAGAAAAACCATTGGCCGTATTGATGAAGTTCAGACGGGAATAACCAATCTGAGCATACACATCAACGCGCGAAACATCTTGCGACTCATCGCTTCGGGCACTTACGATATCAACAAAAAACTCAGGAACGATATCCTGCGCCCATGCATCAGGAATTGTGAAAAGAAGAAACGCAAGAAGACTCGCTGTCTTCCAGAAAACCCTCCAGAAACCCCTGGTGTGAAACTTTCCGAACCCTAATGCGAATTCGGATGTATGACAATTTGTCATGAACTAATCTTCGTCTCCTCCTTCCTACTACGATTCTGATAAATGATTCAGCAAATGAAGCACGTTAAACGTAATACGATACAAAATATCGGCATTACAAGCAGTTGGATTCAGTACTTGTAAGCAGACAGTCAAAATATTGTGATGAACGGTTTAGGAGGTATATCGAACTGAAAACGATGGGACAAGCGTTCATGTGAAGAGAGCATCTACAAAGCGTTGTCGATCAAATACCTGTAAGTCCTCAAGTGCCTCTCCGACTCCTATATATTGTACGGGTATTTGATACTCATTTGAAATGCCAATTACAATGCCCCCTTTGGCAGTTCCATCCAGCTTCGTGAGCACGAGCCCAGTCACATCCACGCTTCGGGTAAACTCTTCAGCTTGACGAATCGCGTTCTGACCCGTGGACGCATCTAACACCAGCAAGACCTCATGAGGTGCTCCCGGAATCTGCCGATCCATGGTACGCCGCACTTTTGCGAGTTCATCCATGAGTCCGCCTTTGGTGTGGAGCCGTCCGGCCGTGTCGATGAGTACAACGTCGACATCTCTACTCTTCGCCGACGCCAGCGTGTCGAATGCTACCGCCGCAGGATCGGATCCATGGCCCTGTTTTACAATGGGTACGCCGGCTCGACCCGCCCAAATATCCAGTTGCTCAGTGGCCGCCGCACGAAACGTGTCCGCTGCTCCGAGCAGTACATTTTTCCCGGCCCTCTTGTACTGATACGCAATCTTACCGATCGACGTAGTCTTGCCGACTCCATTGACTCCCACGACCATGATCACATGCGGCTTGTTTGGGAGCTGGGCCTCGAAACCGCTTACTTGATTGTTCGAATCGCGAAGGAGTAGTTCGGAAATCTCGCTGCAAATCAGCCCATTCAGTTCTTTAGTCGACACGAATTTATCTCGAGCGACTCGCGCTTCGATACTCCGAATTATATCTACGGTCGTCTTCACACCGACATCGCTTGTAACCAGTATTTCCTCGAGTTCGTCGAGTACATCGGCATCCACGTGATCTTTCCCACGCACCAGGCGGTTGAGTTTCCCGAACATGGACGTCCGGGTCTTTTCAAGGCTCGACTCCAGAACATCGTGTCCTGACCCACGCCCGGGATCGTTATTACGCATGAGTTTCATGACTACTCTTCCCCTTCATTCTGTGGCCTGGCCATTTGCGGCACTTTCATCAATCGCACGAATCGAGCAGAATATCTGAGAAACGAATATGCCAGAATAACGGTCGAAGCAATCAAGGCAAACTGCATGACCGGCGGATCGGCCAGTAACAGTGCTGCCAGAACTGTGATTGAGATTGAAGTGACCGCGATTTTTCCGGAGAAGAGACTCATCACAACGATTCCCGACCGTCGAATGATCAGCTCACCGCCGAGCATGATGAGCAGATCTCGAGCCAGGATCACGATGACGTACCAAACGGGCAAGCTGCCTTTGATCATCAGTACAGCAACCACCAGACCACCGCCGACTTTATCCGCAAACGGATCAAGAACTTTACCCCACTCGGATACTGAATGGGACCATCTCGCCAACCGCCCGTCGAAATAGTCCGACGCAATGGCCACCACGCCCAGGCTCAATATCCACAGTAGCGATCCGTCTACAAGAATAAGGTAGGCGACCGGAATGAGGATAATGATTCGAGCTAAACTGAGTGTGTTCGGAAAAGTCCAGAACTTACCAAATTCGGACCAGCCCTTTTTTGCCGGCTTGGATTCCATAGAGGATTCTTGATCTTACATGTGCGCGCGCGAAAATACGCACGAAGTAGACACACGTTCATACGAGTTGTGGTGATCTCTTCGCATTCTTCTCGATTTCGAATGCGCAGTTTACGGGAACAGACTCGCCGTCAGATCATCTTTCTGCTTCTGCACGTAGATACAATTTGTCCCGTCAGCCGTCTGTTGATCCTTATGGGAAATCCCGACATCGTTTTTGGTATGACGGGGGATTTGTATCGAAATAGCCGAGCCATCAAGCAAGTCAGAGCGCTGGCGGCTCAAAAATGGTCGGTACACGTGTTACATCTCGGACACAGCGCTCCGATTATTGAGTGGCCACCGGGTGTAACGACCGAGTCTCTATCCATGAAAAGTCGGCGGGGCGTTCGGTTTTTTCGAGAGGTGCACCAGGTTTTTCTCAAGACGGCCACCAACATTAAAGCCCGTTGTTATCATGCGAGCGACCTGTATGTTCTGCCTGCTCTTGCCCGAGCAGCGAGACGGTGTGACGCGGTGTATACTTTCGATTCCCGAGAACTTTACGCCCATGTCTCATCTACGGAGCGAAGGCCCTGGGTGGGGTGGTTCTGGTCTCTGGTCGAGAGCCAATACCTTCCTGGCGCTACGGCAGTATTTACCGTCAGTAAGCAAATCGCAAAGCACCTCGAAAAGGAGTATCGCATTCACCGGCCCGTACTCGTACAGAACGTTCCTCCGAAAACAGCGGTAGTCCGTTCCACCAAACTGGCCGACCTTGCCGGGCTGGATGCGTCGACACCTATTATTTTACACATGGGATCGATGAGAAAGGCCCGGGGATGCGATCTGCTCATTGAGGCCATGGAATGTGTAAACGGAGCACACCTGGTATTTCTTGGTTGTGGCCCGGAGCTGGAGAATCTGCAAGAACAGTCTCAATCATTGGGTCTCGAAACCAAAGTGACCTTTCTTGATCCCGTAGAACCAGACTCGATCATCGAATATGCGGCGGGGGCATCCGTGGGTGTTTCTCTACTTCAAGACTCCTGTCTGAATCATCGATACGCCCTGCCGAATAAGTTATTCGATTACTTGGCTGCTGGAGTACCGGTACTGTCGTCAGATCTCCCAGAGATTCGTTCGATCGTCGAGGGATATAACGTTGGCAAGACGGTCGATCAAAAAAACCCGGCCAAAATCGCTGAATCATTGAGTCAAATGATCCATGCCGGAGCAGAGCGAGAGACTTGGATTCAAAATGCAGATCGATTCTGTGAAACATTTAACTGGGAAAATGCATCTCAGCGCTTTATTACGACATTTTGGCACGTACTTCCACGGCACTCTTCCGAGCAGAAATCCTTCTCCGAATCCTGCGAACGTACCCTGAGTACGTAGATCGATTGAACGAACCCATCTGAATGTTGACAACGATCCATCAGGTATCTGTACGCACGGTTGTTATTTCACTCGTGGCCCTACTGGCGACCGCGGCGGCTTTCGGACAAGACCACCCGAAGGCGGACGGCTCTCCCGTAAAGTGGCCCTCCTTCGAATCCGCTTTGGAATCGGCCAAAGACAGCGGAAAAATCATACTGATTGATGTTTTTTCTCCTACGTGTCCATGGTGCCGAAAAATGCAGGCAGAAGTGTATACCGACAAGCAGCTCCAGAATTACCTGTATTCCACGTTTGAAATCGGCCGAATAGATATCTCGATTGACTCCGACACTGTAAATTTTAAGGGATACGAATTGTCCTCTGCTCAGCTCGGCGCAGGATTTGGCGCAACAGGTACACCGACAACGATTTTCATGGAACCCAGCGGAGAATATATTACGCGGTTGCCCGGGTATCATGGGCTGGACGACTTCCGAGAAGTCCTGAAGTACGTCGGTAGCGGATCGTATAAAGACATGTCCTTCGAGGAGTATCTCGAAGGAAAGGAGTAATTCCGCCTTCCGGATTCTTTCTGGGGTGTCGAATTCTTCCCGTAGTTCCGGATTCGTCTTTTCGCGCTGTATTACTTTCGAGTTGAAGTTGTCTTAATGCCCCCATTCACGTAAATCTCAGGGCGTCGGTGTTTCAGAAATAGCCGCCTGGCCGGTGATTCGAGCACATTCGATAATTCCAGATCGGCAATCAGAATCGAGTCCGTTCCTGACGGCGCCTGGGCAACGATCTGTCCCCGTGGGTCCACAATGACCGATTCTCCCGAAAACGTGAGCTTCTCTTCCTCGCCAACACGATTCGCTAGCGCCATATAAAACCCGTTCTGGAATGCGGCGGCCTGCAATTCGGCTTCGAACACACCTTCCGGCCATTCGCCTATCGTTCCGGCCTGTGGAATGACAACCAATTCTGCTCCACCCAGAGCAAGAGCCCGAAGGTATTCAGGGTAGTGTCGATCGTAGCAGATAGCCACACCGATACGACCGACGGCCGTGTTGTAAACGGGCGCACCGGTGTCTCCGGCATCGTAGTAATCCTGCTCGAAGAACCCCTCATACTGTGTGATATGACACATCCTTGTTGTTCCAAGAAGCGTCCCGTCTGCATCAATCACAGGGGAAGAATCATAGGCCCAATTTCCTGACCGCTCGTATAGGTTTAGAACGATTACGATGCCGACCTTCGCGGCCTCGTCCGAGAATGCCTCCGTGATTGGACCCGGTATTGACTCAGCCAGTACCATTCGATCTCCCTCAAGGCGATGCTGCGGAAAAAATCGGGTGAAGGCAAGCTCCGGAAAAACGGCCAGTTGTGCCCCCGCGTCTGCGACTTCCCGCACAGCCTGAATCCCACGCTCCACATTACTCCCAACGTCTGTGGATGCACTTTGCTGTATAAGGGCAATTCTCATATGTTCGGCGAGCTGTTTCGCAGTCTTGGTTTGGAATGTCGTTCGGAAAGGGGATTCGGATTAGATGTGGGCTGATCGGTGATGGAAACGCAATGCTTTAGACCCGGATCCGAGCCGAGACGATTCGGTCCTTCCCGGTCAAATCGCGATGACGTTCGATTCTCCCGTATCCCGCTTCGGCGAATACGTCCTCAATTCTCCGGCCGGCGTCAGAGTGAATTTCAACGAGCAGCATCCCTGTTTCTGATAAAATATCAAATCCAAGTTGTGCGAGAGCCCGATAGGGATTCAGACCACTTGCGTCAGCGAAAAGCGCCTCAGACGGTTCGTGCATATAGACTTCCGGCTCAATCGCTTCTTTTTCATTCGGAGTCACGTAAGGGGGATTGGACACCAGAAGATCCACCTTCCCACTCAGGGTCACCTGTCGTACACGATCAGAAATTGTGTCGCTATAGATATCATCTTCCAGCCAGGTGACCGGCGTGTTCAATGCGTCAGCGTTTTCTCTGGCGACGTCGAGTGCGCCGGCACTAAGATCGATCCCGGTAACGTGGGCGTCCGGTCGGGCGTGCTTGATGGAAATCGCGATGCACCCGGAGCCCGTCCCGATGTCGACAACGACTGGGCCCTTTGCAGTCGCGATCTGATCCAACGCGCGTTCTACCAACAACTCCGTTTCTGGTCGTGGAATCAACACGGATGGATTGACAGCAAATCGAAGTCCATAGAATTCCGTGAATCCGAGGATGTACTGGACCGGCTCGCGTGTAAGACGCCGGCGAACAAATGCTTCGAAAACCTGTGCGACAATCTCCGAAACTTCGACGTTCGGATTCGAGAAGAGCTCGACAGATGAAATGGATTCCGCTCCGAGCAGCAACCATTCAATTTCCCTGGGGGTCGCTGGCACGGATGCACTGGACAGGATTTCCTTGGCTTGCTCGATGAGTTCTCGCCTGGTCGCCACGCTTGGAATACGGTATGGATTCTTGAATCGTTCGGCAGGAGCTTTCGAAAGCAGTTGTCTGCGCCGCTCGACTGACCCAATTCATTCAATCTGTAAAAAAGACGGCGTATCTTCCGCCCGTTTTATGATACGACGGATGAATATGTATTCGGCCTCCTCGTACTCAAAACTCAAAATATTGCGTTTTCACTCGTATTAATAATTTTGACGTCATCTCCGCAAGAACGGCATTCATCAATGGGCATACGAAAGAAACTTGAACACCTGGCCAGCAACCTCTGGTGGAGCTGGAACCCGGAAGCGCTCGATCTTTTTCGTCGGTTGAACCCGAGCGTGTTCGAGGTTTCGAACGGCAACCCCCGCGTCGCCCTTCGACGAGCCCTTTCATCTGTCGTCGATGATCCCCGGTTCCAAACGGATGTCGATGAGATTTATTCCGAATTCATCTCGTACATGGAAGCCGGCACGAACTCGGAGCCTTCAATTCGAACCGCGTACTTCTGCATGGAGTTTGGTCTCCACGAAAGTCTTCCCCTTTACTCCGGAGGTTTAGGAATTCTGGCTGGTGACCACTTGAAAGCCTCGTCCGATGCGGGACTAGATCTAACGGGTGTGGGGCTTCTTCTTAGACACGGCTATTTCAAACAGTATTTCGACGATACGCTTTTACAACAGGCGGAACATCCGTCTATTGATGTAACCAAACAACCTCTGGAACCCGTTCGTAATGAGGCCGGTGAGCCTCTGCTAGTGTCGGTATTCTGTGGCAAGGACGAAGTATTCCTCAGGGCATGGAGACTGAAGGTCGGTCGAATTGAGCTTTTGCTTCTTGATTCCGACATAAACAGGAATCTACACGAGAATCGCTTTTTGACGAGCCGTTTGTACCAGGGTAGAACTCACATTCGCCTCAAGCAGGAGATTGTCCTAGGAATCGGTGGCGTCCGTTTTCTCAAGGCCATCGGCAAGGATATAGATGTCTATCACATGAACGAAGGCCATTGCGCTTTCCTGACTCTGGAACTGCTCTCGGATGCAGGTTGGGAGGCCGGCGAGGACTCTGTCCGATCTCAATGTGTTTTTACGACGCACACACCGGTACTTGCCGGTCATGATCGATTCGAGTCCAAGCTCGTGGTGTCGGAGTTGGATAATCTGCGACAGAAGTTGGGCTGCACGAAGCGAGAACTCCTCTCGTTCGGGAGAGTGAATCCTGACAGCGACGACGAGCTCTTCACGATGACGATCCTGGCGTTGAAGCTTTCGCGAAGTGCAAATGGGGTCTCGAAACTCAACGGCCACGTCGCGCGAGAACAGTGGCATCCGGTGTATGCGGATAAATCGGTGGATGAGGTACCCATCGGCCATGTCACAAACGGCGTTCATCTGAGCACGTGGGCGTCCATACACGCGCGACCGTTTCTCAGGAATCAGTTTGGGGAATGGGAGAACCCGGATCTTTCTGTGAACGGTTGGTCTGGGATCCGGGAAACATCTGATTCAGAGCTTTGGGAGTATCGCCGGATGCTGAGGACAAAATTGATAGAATTCGTTGAAGACCGGGTAGGCCATCAGTCGTTCGATCAGGCTGTCGACCTCTCTCCCGATGCGTTGACGATCGGATTCGCACGCCGGTTTGCGAGCTACAAACGGGCACCCCTCCTCTTTTCGGATCTCGATCGCGCGGCTCGTCTGTTCTCCAACACCGATCTACCGGTGCAAATCATCTTCGCAGGAAAAGCCCACCCCGACAACGACGAAGGACGATACGACATAAAGGAGATTCTGGATATTACGAGGCAGTCGGAGTTTTCAGGAAAGGTGATTTTTCTTGAGAATTATAACATGGGGATCGGACGAATGCTCGTCTCAGGATCTGACGTTTGGCTGAACAACCCTCGCCGGCCTCATGAAGCCTGCGGAACGAGCGGACAAAAAGTAACCATCCACGGTGGTCTCAATCTTTCCGTGCAGGATGGATGGTGGGCAGAGGCCTACGATGGCTCGAACGGTTTTGCGATCGGAAATCAAGATCAGGCTAACGATATGGATACAACCGCCGGGGATATTCGCGATGCGGAGTTCCTTTACTCAACACTTGAAGAGCAGATTCTTCCCATGTTCTACGAGCGCAATGACGCTGGAATACCGGAGGAATGGCTAGGTCGGATCAGAAATGCAATGCAAGAACTTACGTTTGAGTATAGCGCACGACGCATGATTCGCGACTATATCGACAAGATCTACTGCGAGGCGGAGACCACAGAAATGGCCTGATGGAGCTCTGACGATCCGTTACCAGAGCTTTACACGAAAGCCTTCGAAATCTCCGAACGCCGACGTCCAGGAAACTTCAACATCGTCGACCTCAGCCTCGGCCGGGCCTTTACTTACCGCGTCGAGCAGTTTGTTCAGGTCTTCGACCAGGCCTTCTGCCACAATCGAGACCGTCCCATCGTCTTCATTTCTAACCCAGCCATCTATCGGCAGTCCGGCCACAGCCTTTCGGATAAAAAACCGAAAGCCGACGCCCTGAACGTGTCCCAATACGCGAAGGGTCAGTCTGGCCCTCTCAAGCTTCACTTCCACATCTTCGAAAGAATTACTCATGTTCTAATAAATTAATCAAATCAATCCTTGGGTCGTTGTCCAGTTTCTAAACTCAGACACCAATTGATCGAATGATTCCAAAGCAAAAAGTATGGGTTGAAGGTGCCACACTTCGTACCCCTGTTCTACAACACGGTCTGCACTGAATGGAATAACCTCGGCATCTCCGTTTACAGCATGCGCGACCTCTCCCTTGGACGATAAGATCCCTGCACCAAAAATGCGAAGACCATTTTTTTGCCTGACCAAACCAAATTCAACAGTGAACCAGTGCATACGCTCCAACTGCACTCGCTGCAAGCCCTCCGCATTCGTTGCAACCTGACCAAAATGTTGGTAGTAATCGGCGAATGCAGGCTCTGTAAGCATGGGCATATGTCCAAACATGTCATGAAAGCAGTCCGGAGCCGGAGTATAATCCAGTTCATCTTCACCCCGTATATAATCCGTTGAAGGAAAAACACGGTTGGATATCAGTGTAAAAAAATCTTTCTCGTGGAGCAATCCCGGAATCCGTGCCAAGCGCCAATTGGTAGCAGCCTCCATCCGTTCACTCATTTCGGCGAGTGACGGAATCCCGTCCGGTGACATACCCAGTACCTCAACCCCATGCACAAAGGCATCGCCGGCACGACCGGGCAACAGGTCCATTTGCCGATCAAACAGGAACCGCCATTTGTCCTGATCCTTTACTGAATAGTCCGGAGCAACAATTTCATCGCCGACGGGGGCCGGACCATCGAGGTGTGCCGGAATGCATCGTGGATCAATCCCTTCTTCGGCTGCGCGTTCATACGCAGACGTGCCGCCGTCGGCCAAGAAAGCATCGGATTCAGATGCACTTTTCATAATCAGTAAGCGAGAAGATTAAACAAGACAAATAAGTCTGTTGAATACGACCAGCGTTGTCATCGGTTTCTAAACCCGATTTCGACCGCAGCGAGTACTAGGGCCTGTTAACACTTCCTGCAAGTGCCCTGTAGCTGCCTGAAAAGACGCTAATCAAGGCGTGAGGAGTAAAATATGGTGGAATCATATGAACGACGAACAACACAGAGTCGCGTCT
>BTQE01000031.1:0-29051 GCA_036985715.1 Rhodothermia bacterium | reverse complement strand
ACTCGGCGATCCGTATCAAAACGTGATGTCATCAGCGTCGAGAATGCCCGTCAACACAATCTGAAGCAACTGGATCTGACGATTCCTCTGGGGATGATTGTCTGTGTGACCGGTGTCAGTGGATCCGGTAAATCGACGCTCGTTCATAACACGCTGTACAACGCACTCGCCCGATTAAAGGGTGCGGCACCCGGTGACTCGAAGACCGGAAGGCATGACGCACTTCGAGGCCATCAGCTCATCGACACTGTCGAGATGGTTGATCAATCTCCGATCGGGAAGTCGCCTCGGTCAAACCCGATTACGTACGTGAAAGCGTTTGATGTAGTCCGGCAGCTTTTCGCCGATACGTATCAAGCCCGAATTCGAGGGTACAAACCCGGCTACTTTTCCTTTAACGTGCCGGGTGGACGCTGCGAAACGTGTCAGGGCGAGGGCGTCGTACGGGTAGAAATGCAGTTTCTGGCGGACCTGTTTTTAGAGTGTGAAGCCTGTAAGGGACGCCGGTTCAAACAAGATGTCCTCGAAATCAGATATAAGGGGAAGAACATACACGACGTTCTGCAAATGACGGTCGAAGAAGCACTCAGCTTTTTTAGTGATGTCCGACAACTGTCAAACAAATTGCAGGTGCTGTCGGACATCGGTCTGGGATATCTCTCGTTGGGTCAACCATCAAACACGCTCTCCGGGGGCGAAGCACAACGAGTAAAGTTGGGCGCTCACCTGGGAAAGAAGAAAAGCGACAGAATCCTATACATCTTTGACGAACCCACGACCGGTCTTCACTTTGATGATATCCGAAAGCTCCTGGACGCGTTTAATGCTCTCGTGGAGCAAGGACACTCCGTCTTGATCGTTGAACACAACATGGATGTGATCAAAAGTGCCGACTACGTAATCGATTTAGGCCCCGAAGGTGGTATCCGTGGGGGATTCATCGTGGCCGAGGGTACGCCCGAAGAGGTGGCCGCGGTCAAAGAAAGTCATACGGGGAAATTTCTGAGAGCAGCGCTGAAAACCACCGAGAAAACCGCGGCGAAGATCACAGAAAGGACCACCCAACAAACCACTTAACAGACAGCCAAAAAACCCGCCGTCGGGCCCTGCCCCGAAAGGTATCGAGATTTTTTTGCCTCCAATGTTACTCTTCTAAGAGTATGTGCGGCTACATCCGATCAACAGGGTCCACTTTCAAAATTATGACGGCCAGAACGTATCAAAACGTTCTTCAGTCCGGGGGGTCTAAACCTCGCCGTATCGCCTTATTCACCGGCGCGTATAATCATATCGCGGACGGTGTTACGCTGACGCTCAATCGCCTTGTTGAACACCTCGAGTGTATCGGCGACGAGGTACTTGTTTTCGCTCCAACGAACGACAACCCGCTGATTAAGCACAGCGGCACATTGGTTCCTGTTCCCTCCTTCATGGCTCCCGGCAGACCGGAGTATCTACTCTCTAGGGGACTCCCGTCGGATGCACGCCGGCGTCTGAGGGAATTCCGCCCGACCCTGTTTCACATCGCCACACCCGATTTCCTTGGTTTCAGAGCCCTTCGGTTGGCAAAATCATGGAATGTGCCGGTAGTCACGTCGTTTCATACGCATTTCAGCTCGTATCTGAAATACTATAAGCTGGGTGCCATCGAAGATCCGCTCTGGATGTTGGCTCGCTGGTTTTACGGCCGATGCGATCAGATTTATGTTCCGTCGATGTCAATCGCCCAGATGCTGCGCCTGCGGGGTGTTGAAACGGACGTTCGACTCTGGCCAAGAGGGGTCGATTCTACCTTCTTCAATCCTGGTAAACGCTCGATGGAGTGGCGCCGAAGTTTTGGAATCAGTGACAATGAGATCATCGTCACCTTTGTCAGTCGATTGGTTTGGGAGAAGGGGCTCGGGGTATTCGCCGACGTCATTGAATCTTTATCGCGTGAGGGTATCCCACATCGCAGCGTGATCGTGGGTGATGGACCCGCCCGAACAGTACTCGAACAGCGACTGCCTGGTACCATCTTCGTGGGGTTCAAACGTGGAGAGGATCTCGCGACGGCATATGCTTCATCAGATATTTTCTTATTCCCCTCTGATACCGAGACCTTCGGAAACGTGACGCTGGAAGCCATGGCTTCCGGTCTTCCGACCGTCTGCGCCGATGCATCCGGTAGCGATGCCCTGGTCGCCTCGGGCAAAACGGGTTACCTCGTTCCGCCGGGTGAGTCTCTCCAATTCACTGAACGCATGAGGGAGCTGGTTTTGAACGAAGATCTTCGTAAAGCCTACAGTCTGGCCGCTGTTGAAGCTGCGGTTGAGTACCACTGGCCTTCCATTCTTGCGCGATTGGTCGGATATTATGATGAACTCGTGGGTCGTGTGACCTCAGTGATTGGAGAGCCGCGTGTTCCCTACGAGTCATCCATTCAACACTCCTAAGGATCCGCCCTTCGGGTTTACCCAGATTGCGACTGGCCTTTGTTTCCCATTCTCTCCCACCGGAGAACCGACCTCTTGCCAACGTGGGAGGTATGCAACGTGTAGCGGCTGAGTTGTTGATGTCGCTCGAACGTAGAGAAGACCTGTCGCTTCACGTCATCGAGATGAGAGTCTCGTGGAGATGGATCCATTTCAAGATCATCCCCTTTCTTTTCGCGACATATCTGAAGCTTTTCAGGTTGGTACGCAATGAAAAGGTGGATGCCATTCTCTTTTCATCGATGGTTACGGGACTTTTAATCCTCCCGCTGAAAGGAGTTCTAAGGCGTCACGGCGTGCGAACGAATATCATTGTACACGGCCTGGACGTTACGACGTCGATTCCTCCATACCAGGCCATGATCAGAAGCGTATTCCACATAGCGGATGCCATCCTACCCGTCAGTCGCGCGACGGGTGAAGCGTGTATCGATCGCGGACTCCAGGCGGAAAAAATTCAAGTCGTTCACAATGGAATTGACACTGATCGATTTCATCCCCCGGAAAGTCGCGAAAAAAGGCGCTCCGCTTTGGTTAAGGCCTTTGGTGTCCAGGCTCGAAACCTTTCGACCGAGACCATCATTTTGTGCAGTGTCGGACGTCATGTTCGTCGCAAGGGATTTGTCTGGTTTGTGACCGAGGTCATGCCCCTTCTACCAGACCATATTCATTATTGGCTGGCCGGCAACGGTCCAGAATACCGTGCGATCTCTGATGCCGTAGCACGGCTAAAACTTGGACACCGAGTCCACCTTTTAGGCATGTTGTCCGACGCAGAACTGGCCACCCTCTACCCGGGGGCCGATCTGTTCATCATGCCGAACATTTCCGTACCAAACGACATGGAAGGATTCGGAATCGTCATGCTTGAGGCGGGTCTGAATGGGACCCCTTCGGTTGCTGCCAATATTGAAGGAATTCGGGAGGTTATCAGGAATGGTGAGAACGGAATTCTAGTACCATCCAAAGATGCACCAGCCTTCGCGGGCGCCATATCAAGATATATCGGCGACCCGGAATATTTGGCTCGCGCGAGCACGTCGGCCCGGGCGTATACGAAGAATACGTTCGGATGGGACACGATAGCGGATCTTTACGTTGAAGCGTGCACTTCTTAGAGCCTGTTTACGTTCACCCGAAATCAATGTCAGAAATCCTTGAGCCTCGCATCCGGATCTGTGTGATATCGGGAAGTATCCGGCCGGGCAACTACACGAGTATGGCAGTAAATATTGCCCTGGATGCGCTCTCTGGCTGCCCAGGCATTGGCGTGGATTTAGTCGCTCCGGAAAAGTTGGATCTCCCGTTTCCTGGCTCTGGAAGAGAGACAGAGGATCAGGCGTGGCTAAAGGATCAGGTCCAATCTGCGACTGGCGTTATCCTCGCGACCCCAGAATACCATGGCAGCTTTTCCAGCGTGATGAAACTGGTGATTGAGAATCTTGGATTCCCTTCTGTTCTTTCGGGCAAGCCGGTGTCTCTTTTAGGCGTTGCAGGTGGGTCTATTGGAGCCATCAAATCTTTGGAACAGCTCCGGAGCGTTTGTTCTCACGTAGGAGCGATCGTGCTCCCAGGTCCGGTCTCCATAGCTAACGTACGGGAGACCTTTTCAGCCAATGGCGACCTCCTGGACGAATCCATCCGAAAACGAATCGAACGGCTCGTCGAACATCATCTTGATTACATTGATCGTCATGTTTGTCCCCAATACGCCCTCGAATCAATGGTTCGACAGAAGAACTAACTGAACAACCGCAATGTCCTCACTTCCACTCATCAGCTGCTTAATGGTCACGGCGAACCGTCCCCAGCTATGTAAGCGGGCAGTGCGCTGTTTCAACCGTCAGAGCCACAAAAACAAGGAGCTCGTTGTCGTGGATGACGGTGATATTGATCTAGGAAAGATTCTTGCTGACGTACCGGCACCTGAGCTGACATACCTGAAGATTAAGCACAATCCATCCAACGTACTGGGCCGTCTACGGAATATCGCCCTTGAACACGCCTCGGGAAAATTCGTTGCGCAGTGGGATGACGACGACTGGTACCATCCAGATCGTCTCAAACATCAAGTTGCGGCATTGATGAAAGGCTACGATGCTTGTATCATGGCGGCAACATTAATGCACGTAGACACCCCGGAATATTTTGACCACCCGTACGCGGGTTATCTTTCTGACGGGGTGCCTGGCACCATTATGCATCGTAACGATTCCCTGATTTTCTACCCAGAACTTAGGCGCGGGGAAGATTCCGAATACTTGGACCGCTGGAAAGAAAGACGTCACATCAAGCTCCCACCTTCCACGATGCATCTCTTCATCAGATGTTATCATGGTCAGAATACTTGGGAGCTGGGCCACTTTCTCAGGCGCGGGCGTAATTCTCCGCTCGATCTCCTTTCATATTTCTGGTTTAAAATTGTCCGTGATGATCTTTTTTCTCATCGCCGCTTCCAACTTTCTGCCATGTCAAAACAATCCTACGACATGTATCTAGAAGATTCTTATGCGGTAGGGATTTTCCAACCAGACTGATGCGCATAGCCTGCGTACAGACGTATCCGATTTACCATGACTTCTTGTCGACTGAGAAGTGGCTATCGCTCGACAACAGGGATAAATGGATACCCCGAGTGTTGGCTGATATGGGCCATGATGTGGAGCTCTGGGCCGTCGACCGATCAGCGAGTGTCCACTATTCCGATGGTTATGTGATCCGTCTTTTTAAGTCGTCTTGCTCAAGTTCGAAGACGAAGTTTCATTTTAGTGAGACCGTGATCGATCACGCGAAAACGTTCGATCCAACTCTATGCGTTCTAAAGGGTGTGGATGGTGGAGTCGGCATTCACCTGATCAAACGGTATTTGAAATCTCGATCCGTTCCTTATGCTTTGATTATCGGTGGTAAGTTTTATACGAAACACCTTCCAGACGCCGCAGCTGTGTTGTACGAGTCCGACTTCCAGCGTCGAAGGTTGATACGACCGCTGTACCCGTGGCGGCGTTCCGTTAATCCTGACCGCCTTATTCAACTTCCGAAGACTATCGATACGGGTCGTTTCAGACCCATGCCGGAAATAACCAAGTCTTGGGATATCCTAACAGTTGGACGGCTGATTCCTAAATTTAAGAGCTACAAAGCGCTCGGTATGTTTCCACGAGAAGTAAGTATCGCCGTGGCTGGCGGCGGACCTCAGTTGTCCACCCTTAAAAAGCGCTATCCTTGGATCACCTGGCTTGGGCAGGTTGAACATGATGACATACCCATCTATATGAACAGGGCTCGCCTATTCTTATTCTCTAGCTTTCGCGAATACTTCCCGAGGGTAATTGCCGAAGCGTCAGCATGCGGTATTCCGTCTGTGGCATTTAGAAATGCAATCGGATCTGACGTTTTGCCGCGAACACGAGGATTACGAGTTAACCATCGCGACATGGTTCGAAAAGTTCAGGCGTTATTGGGCAATCCGAGTCAAATGGCTCAGCTCTCCAAAAATAATCGAGCATATGCCGAATCTGTGTTATGCCAGAGCGCTTTGACAGAACCCGTACGTACAATGCTCAGGACAGTCGTACCGGATGGAGTGTGAATCTCAAATACAGTTGCCATGTCCTGTTCACCCTGTTAGACTGATCTTTCACTATCATTCGTTGGATTGGACTTCTGTAGCACTCACTTTAGTGGCTCTGTCTTCCAGCCACTGGATCATGGCTGGCAAGAAGAGTAGAGCGGCAGCAAGTGTGGATCCAATTCCCAACACGGCAAGCTGCCCGATTGAGTTTAATCCTGGGTGAAAACTCAAAAGCAATCCTGCAAAACCAACCATGGTCGTCAGCGACCCCATGGTTACGTGTTCACCTGTCGTTCGAATATTGCGAAGGATAGACCCCTCTCCTTCTTCCCTGTAACGATGAACGAGGTGAACTCCGGCATCGTTGCCAATCCCCAAGACGGCTGGCAACACAATCAGGTTATAAAAATTCAAATGCAGATTGAAAAGCTCCTGTAGCAGAAGCATCCAGAGCACGCCAACGATCAGCGGAAGTGTTGCCAAAAACATCCACCGAAACGAACCGAAATTCAGATACATCAACAAAGTCACGATGACAAATGTCGCCAAGACCATCCATGGCGCTTCTCGTCGCATCAGTTTGAGCATATCGGCTGCGATGAGCGACGACGATCCGGCGTGATATGTTTTGCCACTCGCCGTGACTACGGATCCCACATCGTCCGAAAATGCGATTGACTGACGCCCGTCAGACAGACCCACTGAGGGATAAATGATAATGAAGTTGCCAAGATCACCGGATTTCGACGTGAACTGCTTTCTGAGAAACTCAGGAATGTTGTCGAAAGCGATTGGCTCACGCGTCGATGCGGCACGCCGCAGGCGCGCCATATCCTCGGTCGTATCCGCATCAATGAATGGATCTCTCATCTGCTCCCTGATGTCTTCCAGTCGCAAGAGTCGATCTTTCCTCGCTTCACTCGTTAACGGAAATCGATCCTGAAGGGACTCAAATCGTTCGATGGTTGGAGAAAGGGTGTCGGTTTCCATAATCCGATTCAACGCATCGATGACTTCCGGTACCTCTTCCGGACTATCCAATACGATATACGCTGGGTTTCGCCGTCTCCGATCATCGTACACCCGCCGAACGACGTCACGTCGAACATTGTATTCGTCGTAGGTCGGTTCGAGCGTTCCCATTCGGTACTCGAACTGCACTCTCGGCAATAGAACTACAGCGCCAATCACAGCCAGAATGCTGCCTAGCAGGATAGGACGGGAGGCGGGAAACCGACCGTCTGCTACAGGTCCAGTATCGATCCTGTTTTCGGTCGTCAAGTTCAGCAGACCTGTTCGCTCGAACAGTGCTATCAGGGCAGGCAATACCACCAACATGGCCCCGAGGGCAAACAGGATGCCGGTACCCGCAATAAAGCCGAACTGACTGAATCCACGAAAATCGGCGACGACGAGAACGTACAGAGCAATCGCAGTTGTTAGCGCCCCGACAGCAATAGCCTGCCCCGTACTCGAGAATGTTGTTTCAGAGGCTTCAACCACGGAGCTCCCTTTTGCCCGTTCCTCGGTGTACCGTGCAAAGAAATGGATGCCGTAGTCGATTCCGAGACCGAACAGTACGAGTCCGAGCGTGGAGGTCATCAAATTGAGTTTCCCATAAGCCAGGTAGGCCACACCAAATGTCCATGAGATACTCATGAGCAAAGGGATCCCGATGACGAACGCAAGTACCGGAATTCTTGGTATCAGGCTCAAGAAAACCTTGGTATCAAATCCACTCGCAACTTGAGTCCGGTACGACTTATAGAAAAAGTAGAACACGACCATTAACAGAACAGCTAGCACGCCCGCCCCAAAAGAATTGAGAACGTCCTTCCTAAGCGTGTTCACTTCGATTAGCTGTCGAAGCAATCGTCCGGCCGTCGTAATCTTCATTTCGGGGTGATACGATGCCGGATCGAGCGACTGTGCAAGAGCCTCTAAATCGGCATATGCTTTTTCGACGAACTGAATATCGGTCTGGGAACCGCTCGGGTAAAACCGGAGCACCAGTGTCGTGCTATCGTCAGATACGGGATACTCTTTTGAAACGATATCCCGATAAATGGCCTGGAGCTCGTTACCCAGCGAATCGGTTTGGGCGGCCGAATCATCACCTTCATCATCGAGGTCGAAGAAGAATGGATTCGCGTCGAGCGATGCTTCCTCGATTTTCGCATCCAGATAATCCTGCAGCATGTCGAGCTCTGCAGGCGTTCCGAAGTAAAGCGCATTGTTCTCGAGGAAGACGACATCCTTACGGTACTCCACCGATCGGAAGTACGGCTCACGATATCCGTCACCCGTAAGATCAAGGGCTGCAGGGATTAAGGCTTCTGCGAAGGCTACATTCGAGTCGAAAGATGGGCTCTCGATGGCAATCGCAACTTCGCTTTCGGCTCCGACTTCATCGCGAAGTTTTTCCAGCGCCTTCACGCTATCGTACTCGGGTGGAATCAGATTGGCAAGATCGGTATCAATGGTCAGCCACGTCGCCAGGAGAGTACCACCCGCGGAGAGTCCCAGAGCCACAAGCAGAACGATGACGGAATGATGTACAACCCAACGGATAAGCGGTCGCAACAGATCGAAAATGCGATGCATCCTAATGAGGTTGGGGTTTGGCTGGACGGGTGTAGAGAATCAATGGCCGGCTATCGGGCCGATAGAAATTTAATGTTATCAAAATATGCTTCAGCCGGAGTGTCGGTATTGTCTGAATCCGACCAGAGCCTCAAAGATAGTGGCCTTCTTGGAGGATCCGCACGAAACAGACGGCGATAGTCTGCGAGGACATCTCGCTCTATGTGAACCCAATCTCCGATCCCATCGATTGCACTCGCGACAACGAGTACCTTGAGTTTACCATACGAAACTTCGGCTCCTACCGGTAACGTGCTGCTGTAAACATACTTAATTGCTTTCGGCCTTCTGATAATAAGCCCTTCCATCTTAAAAATAACATAGAGGGCAGCACCGCTGTCGTTCATTCGTTCGTCATCTTCTCGGGCGTTTTCGGGAAGCTGACGGGCTCTCCAGTCCCACGCGAGCTTCGGAAATTCATTAATATTCCAGTCGAAACCGTCGTCGCCATTCTCCATCATGATGTGCACCGCCTCGCCCTCGGAAAATACCCGAAGGGCTCGATTTCCATCTTCCTCCACGACATAAAATTCTTCGTCAGGCCGCATGAAACTTGGCTTCAGCGGGACCAGTTTCTTATCTCTGAGCATTCTCCAGCGGTGGGGTAAGTCCCCGTTTTCATCCGCTTCGAAATCGTCAACGAGAACCTCTCTTTCGTTCTGATTCTGAACGGCGAGAGCGGTATCGATACCGAATAATAAGTAGATAAGTAATACAACGGTTCTCATGGTGTAAAGGTATAGCATACCGTCCAGTTTAGACGTCACGGGACAAAATATGTCGTTCAACGTAGTGCGAAGATCAGTCCGTTAAAAGTCCTAACTGTGTATTTTTCGATGGTTATTATGTTCAACTCCAGTTCCTGCTGAAGGGCTGCATTAATTAGACCAAATTCGCCCGAATAAACCCTTTGTTGCATGCGACTCCTTCTGATTACGACCGACTTCCCCCCCTCCATTGGCGGCATCCAGACGTATGCGTTTGAACTGGCCGTGAGGCTGGCCACAAGATCTGAAAAATTCGCAGTCGTGTCCGTTCAGGAAGCCGGGTCTGAATCGGTGGACGATCATCTTTCGTTCCCTGTATACAGGATTCGGTCGACATCCAATCTTTTTCCTCTCCGGGCCGTGCCGCTCGTTGCGTCTCTTTGTCGGCAGGACGGATTTGATGTAGCGTTCTGTATTTCATGGCCATCTGCGGTCGCCTGTCTTCTCGCCAAACTCATGGGAGGACCCCGGATAATTCTCGCTGCTGCCCACGGTAGAGAGCTCTTGTTTAATCCTGGTGCTAACGTTCCGATCATCGGTCATCTGTACGAAAGGTTTCGTCAGTTTATAACAAGGCGTGGGGTCGATCGCTTCTACGCTGTCAGTCGTTTCACACGTGATGTTTTGATTGATCAGGGTGTTTCATCCTCCAACGTGATCGTTTTGAACAACGGTACGGACCCGACGAAATTTTTTGCTGAAGCCGCGCCAAGGCTACGATCTCAACTGGGCGTTGAGCACAGCAAGATCATCCTGACAGTAAGCCGCCTCGTCAGGCGAAAGGGTATCGACGTGATGATTGCTGCACTTCCGAGGGTTCTCAAGCATTTCCCGGAAGCGCTCTATGTTATTGTAGGAAAAGGTCCCGAATTCGCCCGCCTGAAACGTCTCAGCTACGAACTGGGCGTTGACGACTCCGTGCTCATGATTGATCAGGAAATCCCCGACCAACTGCGAGCGTACTATAACGCATGTGATGTCTTTGTACTGCCTGCTCGTCAAAACTCACGTGACCACGAGGGATTCGGAATTGTTTTACTGGAAGCGTCGGCGTGTGGAATACCGGTCATCGGAACTCATTCGGGCGGGATTCCTGATGCCGTCATCGACGGCGCCACGGGTATTCTCGTCCCCCCCGATTCCGAACATGAATTGGCAGAAGCCGTGGTGCAAATTTTATCTAATTCTGATCTGGCTAATCGACTGGGGGAAGCGGGCAGAGAGCACGTGATTTCAACTGCAAATTGGGATGCCGTTTCCAATACGCTCTATCAATCTATGACCGCTCGATCGTTCTGATCATCTCCCGCGTTCGTCACCCCGTTTCCAGGATTGGATCTGCCTGATGCAACCAGCCCACCACGGGCCTCGTGTAACCCGACGAAGAGGAGGACAGCGAGGTTCAGCAGCCGTTTAATCACGCTGCTCACGAGCAACATCCCGGCGACGGTGGCCGTGGACACGCCCAATACACCTGTCAACTCAACACTTACACCCAAGAACACCAGATCTCGGACGGGAAGCATGGGAATTCGATTCGCTACGATCTGAACAGCAAACAGCGTGAGGAGAATCGACAACTCTGTCTCGGGTAATACGACCGCCCACTGCACGACCTGTAGGAATCCCACGATCGTCATTCGGCCGAAGTGAATCCCGAAAAACGACGCAAGTGACTTACCGGGCATGAAAAATATCGAGTGCCCAAACTTGATCACGGCAGCAATAGCAATGGCAACGATGGCCACGACGGCAAGAATCTGGAGCCACGTCGCACTCGAAAAAGATGCCGGAAGAATCAGACTCTTCGTTGCCAGTAAGCCTGCCAAAACGGCAACGGCATAGGAGGTTGACGCGATGGCGGATACAATATTGTTGTCTTTAATGGTCCCGAGAACCCGACGCTTTGGATAACCAAACGTTTTTTCAGCCCATAAATAGAAATAGACCTCCCCGGAATAATTGAGTAAGTCGTTGTTGTAGACGCGCTTTTTGAAAAAGAAGGGCAGGCCTGCCAGGAAACGGACCCCAAAAGCATGTCGGTAGATGAGCGTTTCGCTGACCGGAAGCGCACAAAAAAGAAGTAGAAGAAGAACGTAGAAAACGATTTCTTCTGGAAGAGCCACATAGATCTCTCCCCATCCAATGTTCGTCAGCTGAATGGCCAGTAAGACGGGCACGCCGAGACTGACAATCCATCGGATCCACTTCGAGAGCAGTTTCCCGCGATCGCTCTCTAAAAACGCGGTCAAAACACCGTCTTTCTCTTTCGGCGACATACTCGATTGTTCGGGATCCGTGTTGGACGCGAGATTAACGCTCATTTGATCGTTGTCCAAGCGGCCCTTAGCCAAGGATCTGCTGCAGTCATGGCAGTAGAACCATAACGCCCAAGGTCACTATCTGCGAGTGCTTTCGTTTTAATGCCGTTCGCCGTTTCTTGCAGCTGAGAAATAATGCATGTCTCGTCTGAAAAATCCTTCTTCTCCCGGTATGAACACGTACGAATCACTTAAAGTTGGCGACACTTTTGCTATCGAGCGAACGGTTTCGGCGGAGGACGTACGCGCCTTCGCAGATATTACCGGAGACGATAATCCCCTGCACGTAGATGAGGAGTATGCCTCGGGGACACGGTTTGGACACACGATCGTTCACGGTGTACTTCTTACCGGTCTTATCTCGAAAGTGTTAGGTCGCGATTTCCCCGGGCCTGGAAGCATTGCCGTCTCAATATCCTGCAAATTTCTTCGTCCTGTTCCAGTCGGGTCGACCGTGACCGTTGAGGTGAAAGTGGCAGAAAAAATCGAGAAGTACGGCCACATTCGAATGCGCGTGTTCGTCTATCTCGGAGGGAAGATGTCGGTCGGAGGCGAAGCGACACTCATCCCACCTTCACCTGAAGGAGTTTAAATTTATTCTACAAGTTTGATCGTACGTCCGCGGGGAAGTACATCACTCAGCTCAACTTGGTTTAGAATCGCCATGGCGGACGCCGTGAGGCCGCTTGGGAGCGTCGCGGGCAACATCGATTCAAAGCTCTTCTGCGCTTGAGTGGAGGTTAATATCAATCGGTCGGGTTGACGATTCAAGATTTGGGCGTCGGTCAGCCGTTTGAAACCACGCATCGTTCTCAGAAACTGGGGGTCGTAGTTGTCGAACGACTGCTGCGATGCGAGGCCCAGAAACTGAAATACAGTTCCGTCGAAATCAATAAAATGGGCGCGGAGTCGGAGCAGCTGGCCATCGGAGTTTTTCACATCTGCAACGACATATCGAGCCGAGAGATTGTTGACCGTGCCCAGACCCCGCTCGACGAGTTGCATGCCTTCCTGGTCTAAAAACGCATCAGCGGCAGCCTCCGCCGTTGCGTGCTCCTGATCGATTTCAAGTATCACAGCCGCCCGCTCGTCTTCGGCAATCATCACGACCCGAGTGGGCTGATTAATCAGGGCATAATCATCCGGTACTGGAAATTCGAACGCCATCTCCGGGTGATAAAATCGACGGTCCTGGACGAAACCATCCCTCGGATTCTGACCGAAAACGATGTTGTTGACTCTGGACAGATAATATTCACGCGCTATGCGGTCCGTTTGGTATTGGCTCGCCCATTCGTCAGCGAGGCGAAGAATGGTTTGTTCCCGTTCACCTGGATCCGGGTGCGTACTCAGGAAGGAAGGAATCTTTGACTCCGATTGGTCACTCAACCGTTTCAGCGTCCTGAAAAAGGCGGACGCCTCTGATGCGTCGTACCCGACCATCGATGCATATTCGACACCGATCTGGTCAGACTCACGCTCGTCGCCTCTTCCGTAGCTCAGGAACAGAAGTTGAGTGGCCGATCCTCCGACGTTCAGAATGTTCTCGGCCGTACCTCCTCCGAAAAGGGCCTGTCCACCAACTGCTGCACCTATAAGAAGCAGATTACCGCCCAGTTGCGATGCAGCTCTTCTTGAAGCATGTCTTCCGGCCACATGACCGATCTCGTGACCGAGAACAACCGCTAACTGGGCCTCATTTTCAAGGTGGGCAAGCAGTCCCCTGGTGACATATATGTAACCTCCTGGAAGGGCAAACGCATTGATGACCGGGCTGTCCAATACGCGGAAGAAAAACTCCGTGTCTACCCATTCTTGCTCGGCGCCGGGTCTGCGAAGATGACTCACTTGAAGGAGCGCCTGGCCCAGCGAATCGATATACTCCGTCAACTCATCGTCACCGTACATGCCGTACTGCGAAACGATTTGCTTATCCGCATCCCTTCCCATCTGAATTTCCTGCTGCCAGGAATATCCATAAGCTCGTTTGTTGCCAGAAAGGGGATTGCGTGATACAACACATCCGCTGATGAGTATTGCCATCAGCGGAATCGTCAAAAACGCCACAAGAAAGCGCATTGGATTCTTATTGGTCGGCATAGACTGGTTTGGAACGTTTGCGGTGGGTTGGTTGGTTACATATGGACTTGACAGGCAGGAGTCTGTAGGCAGAAATCGGCAAGCCCTACGCGACATTATTCACTCAGCATCAACCGACACTTCGACCGAGTTGTTCTCCAACACCATAGGTAACTCGATCAGTTCGTTCGAATCCGAATCGAATTCAACAAATCCGTCGAGTATTTCTTTACGCGCCGCGGTGATAATGGACTGACCCATTCCCTGCGTCTGGAGAATTCGAATGAAGAGCTGAATTCGCTCCCGGTCCAGGTTGTCGAATACGTCGTCAAGCAACATGATCGGCGTTTCGTCAGTCACGTTTTTGAGGTATTGAAATTGCGCCAACTTCAGCGCCATACCAAACGTGCGATGCTGACCCTGCGATGCATATCGACGCACTTCCTGACCATCCAGAAAGAATGTGATTTCGTCTCGATGGGGACCAACCAGAGTGACGCCTCTTTGGCGTTCGCGGTGTTTCTCCCTGCGGACGGCTACCAAAAAAGCGTCCCTGATATCTGCACGGTCGGTTGTCGCTGTCGCATCTCCGATGGGTCGGTATTCAAATGTCGGCTTCTCGACAGCATCGCCCAGCATTTCATGGGCCTTGGTCAACAATCCGGAAAAAACATGACAGAACATCAGTCGGGCGGATATAATTCGAGAACCGATCTCCACCAGCTCGTTTGTCCACGACTCCAGCGTTTCTTCTCCCCCACCCGGGCTCGATCTTTTCATTCGATACAGCACTTCATTGCGCTGTTTCAGCGTACGTCGATACCGAATCAGGTCATCCAGATAAGCCGAACTCGACTGGCAGATGATATTATTGATAAACCGTCTTCGTTCTGACGGTCCTCCAGCCGTAAGCGTGTAATCCTGAGGACAGAGGAGAACGGTTGGAATCGTACCGATGTGCTCTGCCTTTCGCTCAACCGCACTCCCATTGACGAAAATTTTCTTTCCCTCGCCTGGTGTAAAAGCAGCACGGACTTTGACCTGTTTCCGATGCTCACCCGTGAACTCCCCGACAAGATCGAAAAACGGGGCATCGTGGCGTAAAAGGTAGTGATCTGTCGTTGTCAGGAAACTCTTTGTGAGGCTTAGAAAGTGAACGGCCTCCAGGATGTTCGTCTTCCCGATACCGTTGGCGCCGCAGACCAGATTCATTCCGTCACCGAAATGAATTTCGGATGCCAAATGGGCCCTGAAATCTTTAAGACGCAGCGTATTGAGAATCATTCTCGTGTGGTTGCATGTTGTGATCGAAAGATAGCGGATACGCTAGGCCAATGAGTGTAAATCCGTAGACTGGGTTTGGTTCAACCGGCTGGCTATTATTGGCATCAGATCAATAGTCGCAATCGCTGTCCTCGATAGCGACTACTCTGTACCTCTCCACTTGCGTGCAGGGCTGCTGGTATGGAACTTGGGCTAAGCGATCGTCTTCCCAGTACTATCTATGAACCAGGAATCAGAGCTCTTTTCCGAAATCAGGCGACTGGCCACCGAGCAGCGCAATCCAGTTTCGGCTGAAATCGACACTGCCAGCGTGGGTGAGATTCTCCGAATTATCAATTCTGAAGATCACCGCGTGTCCAAGGCTGTTGCCGAGGAGATCCCCTATATCGAAGAGGCCGTAGGAATCATAGTCAACTCATTCAGAAACGGGGGTCGGCTTTTCTACGCCGGAGCCGGAACCAGCGGTCGGCTGGGTATTCTGGACGCCTCCGAATGTCCTCCGACGTTCGGAGCGGATCCTGAAAGGGTTCAAGGCTTGATTGCCGGTGGGCGCGAAGCTGTCTTTCAATCGCAGGAAGGAGCAGAAGACCTGGAGGAAACCGGTGAACTGGCCATTAAGGATGCCGGCGTAACGGAAAACGACGTCGTCTGCGGCATAGCAGCCAGTCGCCGCACTCCCTACGTCGTTGGAGCCGTAAAATACGCTCGGTCACTTGGATGTAAGACACTGTTCGTTACGTGTACGCCCCGTTCCGAGTTTCCTCTCGAGGTTGACGTCGCCATCTGCCCTGTTCCAGGCCCAGAAGTGATAATGGGTTCGACGAGAATGAAAAGCGGAACGGCTCAAAAGCTCGTACTGAATATGCTAACGACGGCGTCGTTTATCCGCATGGGAAAGGTTTACGAGAATATGATGGTTGACCTCCAGATGACCAACAATAAATTGGTCGAGCGGTCGAAGCGGACGGTGATGACCGTTACCGGAGTTACGTATGCTGAGGCTGGTGAGCTACTGGACGCCGCAGGAGGCCATGTAAAAACAGCCATTGTCATGAATCTTGCAAGCGTCGATTCCGAAGAAGCACAGCGCCGGCTGGAACGCGCAGGTGGGTTCGTGCGTCCGGCGATTGACGGGAAATCTTTTTCGCCATCGTAAAAATCACTAACAGCGGAGGCTGGTCAATATTCTGAGATCTGATGCGTGCGCCACGGAAAACCGGATGTATCTACTCCGGCCCATTCCGGTACTCCTTTTCTCCGATATGGTATGTCGAAGATGGGGTTTGGTGTCGATCAGTTTGTTGAATTATATGTGTATATTTCAACCTTTACCTTTTTCGTTCCACGTGAAACATTCGAAATACCAGCTCTAAGTGTCCATTCAAGACTTTTATACCGCTTTCTCCGAATACAAGGAAGTCGATGAATTCTGTCGTCGGTTACATTCAGATTCGGATTCCTTCTCCGTCAAGGGGCTCTCTGGTTCGCTTCCGGCCTTCCTTCTGGCACGAGTGAATGAAACGTCCAAGCGCCCTCTTCTCTGTCTCACCGAAGACGAAGAGAGTGCTGCCTATCTGCATTCCGATATTCAGCAGATTTTTCGACGTGAGGAGAACGTTTTTCTTTTCCCAGCCTCAGACCTCCGCCTTCTGGATCCGGAACATGTGATCGATCCGGGTCCCTCCATAATTCGCACCGATATTTTACAACACCTCGACGCAGAGTTCGCCGGAGTCATTGTTTCGAGCGTGAACGCTTTTGTCGAATACCTCCCTTCAAGGGATCAACTTGAAAAGGAGTCTACGGATCTGGCAACCGGAACGACTCAGCCTCCGGAGGATCTGATCGAACGTCTGGTCGATCAGGGATTTTCGAGAGTTGAATTTGTGGAACAACCCGGTGATCTGGCGTTACGCGGTGGCATCCTCGACGTCTTTCCTTTCACCGGTAACTACCCGATACGGATCGAGTTTTTTGGCGACGAAATCGACTCCATTCGCGAGTTCGACATTCATACGCAGCTTTCGGTAAGCCGTAAAAAGTCAGCGCGTCTCATTCCCAACGTTTACGGTAGTTCAGAGAGCTTGAATTCTTCGACAACGCTGCTGAATTACCTACCATCCGATCTCATGTTGGCCGTTTTCGATGACGCTCGTCTCGAAGAGTGCGTACTCGACGTAACGGCCAAGCTGGAAGAAGCCGCCGAGCGCTCGGATCTCGGGCCGACTACCATTGACGCACGTAAAATATTTCTTGATCTGCGATCGTATCAGCATCTCCTTGAATCAAGGCCTCGCATCCGCATGGGTACCTACCAGCTGGACGTAAAAGATGAGGAGTTTCGTTTCGACTCCTCTCCCCAACCGACTTTCAATAGCTCGCTTTCAATTCTTCGCGACCGACTGACCAACAATCATAGATCTGGAATACGAACCAGTATTCTCTGCGATACGTCGGGACAGGAATCGCGTATCCATCAGCTCCTTGAGGATGATCTCGAGCGATTTCAGGTAACGATCAAACGTGATTCCCTCCACGAAGGGTTCGAAATGCCGTCTCTTGGATTCGCGCTTTACACCGATCACCAAATTTTTAATCGGTACCACCGACCTACCGCCAGAAAGCAGAAACACCGTTTCGGGGGAATCAGTCTTCGCGAACTCCATCACCTTCTTCCGGGGGATTTTGTCGTTCATATCGACTACGGTATTGGAAAATTTGCGGGACTACAGCAGATTGACGTGAGAGGCAAGCGCCAGGAGGTTGTACGTCTCGAGTACAATGGCCGTGATGTGCTGTATGTGAACGTCAATGCACTCTACAAACTGCATAAGTACAAAGGAAAAGAAGGGCATCAGCCAAAACTGACCAAATTGGGGTCTGGACAATGGGAGCGTACGAAATCCAGAACCAAATCCCGCGTCAAGGACATCGCCAGGGACCTTATCAAGCTCTACGCCTCCCGCAAGAAAGCCGACGGTTTTGAATTTTCAGAAGACACCGTTTGGCAGCAGGAATTGGAAGCGTCCTTTGTCTTCGACGACACCCCCGATCAGGCGTCCGCAAGCGAAGCCGTCAAGGAAGACATGATCAACCCCGTCCCCATGGACCGCCTCGTCTGTGGAGACGTGGGTTTTGGGAAAACAGAAATTGCAATTCGTGCGGCATTCAAGTCGGTACAGGACGGAAAACAGGTTGCCGTTCTGGTTCCGACCACCGTTCTCGCGATGCAGCATTTTCGCACTTTTTCAGAGCGCTTAAACGCCTACCCCGTCCAAATTCACCTTCTTTCAAGATTTCGCTCACCTGCTCAGATCAAGTCGTCTATCGAGCAGATCTCGGGAGGCACCGCCGACGTGGTTATTGGAACACACCGAATGCTCTCCGAAGATGTGAAGTTCAAAGATCTCGGCCTGCTGATCCTGGACGAAGAGCAGCGATTCGGAGTGGCTGTGAAGGAAAAGCTCCGGCAATTGCGCGTGAATGTGGACACGCTGACGTTGACAGCCACTCCAATTCCACGAACGCTCCAATTCTCCCTTCTTGGCGCACGGGATCTTTCGATCATCGCCACGCCCCCACCCAACAGGCAGCCCATTGAGACAGAGATCCATACGTTCGACAAGGACTTGATCAGGGACGCGATTTTATACGAGATCGGTCGAAACGGCCAAGTCTTTTTCATTCATAATCGTGTACAATCGATCGATGACATGGCCGATACGTTACGGATGTTGATCCCGGATGTTCGGTTCCGGATCGCGCACGGTCAGATGAAGGGCTCTGAACTCGAAAAAGTCATGATGGGCTTTATCAACAGGGACTTCGATGTGTTGGTCAGTACGAATATCATTGAGAATGGGCTCGATATTTCGAACGCCAATACCATCATCATGAACCGGGCTGACCAATTTGGTCTTGCTGAACTCCACCAGTTACGAGGTCGCGTTGGCCGCTCGGATCGCAAGGCTTTTTGTTTTCTTCTTGTGCCTTCTATTCACGGCTTGACGCGAGAGGCCCGTCAGCGACTGCAGGCCGTCGAAGAATTAAGCGATCTCGGTAGTGGCTTTCAGATTGCCATGCGGGATTTGGACATTCGAGGAGCTGGAAACTTACTGGGGGCTGAACAGACGGGCTTTATCGAAGATATTGGCTTTGAGACCTATCACCGGATACTGGATGAAGCCGTTCAGGAATTGCGCGCTGACGAGTTCTCAGATTTATTCGACGCCGAGGCAGAACCCAAGCCCGTAGAGACGACAATCGAAGTAGAAGCGGACGCGTTTATTCCCGAATCCTATCTCTCGAATCGCCTAGAACGCCTGAATTTGTATCGACGAATATCTGAATCTTCGCAATCCGGAGATATTTCGGCCGTCCGAACTGAGATGGAAGATCGTTTTGGCCCCATTCCTGATGAAGTCGAAAACCTCTTGCTTTCCGTCGAAATCAAAGCACTGGGAAAGAAGAATAGACTTGCCCGGGTGCTTTTCAAGAATGAGAGACTATTCCTCATCTTTCCTGATAATGAAAAGGACCCCTATTTCTACGAGAAATACTTCCATGAGCTGCTCCGTCTCCTGGGTGAACTCGACCGTCGCTACGCTCTGAAGGAGAACTCTTCTGGAAAGCTCCGTGCGATTGTCCAGGAAGTGCCCGATTTACGAACGGTTCGAGATATTCTGACCGCCCTCCTGGTACGTATCTCCGAAAAAGAAACCGCTTAGTCCCTGTATCCGACCAAAACGGCCTCGATCGCGGAAATATGTCGTTCCCTGAGCTCGGGAGGGCTCAGCACCTTGACATCAGCCCCATATCTGAGAAGCCAGGCCGATAAATAGTCCATATTGTCAAACGAGAATATAATTTCGATGCCTTCCTCTGTCTCTTTCTCCGCGTCGATACGTGCCGGTATCGCAACTCGAGCTCGAGAAATAGTCTCTGGCTTGAACACCAGATGGATTTCATACCGTTTTGTGGCCATTCCCCTCTCCTCCAGATGAATCTGCAGGTTAAAGCCTTCGGGGCGCTCGAACCGTTCGCTGAGGACATACATTTCCCTTATCCGATCGAGGCGAAAATTGCGTATTTCATCTCTTAAATGGTCGAACGCAATAAGATTCCATTGATCGGTGTAATACACCAGGCCGAGTGGGTCAACTCTTCTCTTGGTAAGTTCCTGCCTGGCATCCACCCAGTACTCCATGATCACTTTTCGGCTACGAGCAACGGCCTCGCTAAGCTTATACCATCTCCCGGATTCTGATCCTTCCTCCCGGACTGCATGCAGCCAATACGGGTCCAGAACAGTGTTTTCCCCCAGTCGATCGACATATTCTCGGATTTCCTTCGGGAGCACTGCGTGGATTTTTAGCGCGACTTCGTCTGCGTCTTCCCGAAGTGAAGCGTCCGACTGCAATTTCATGAATTCGGTCCCAACCAGAAGTGTAGCTGCCTCCCTCGCCGTTAGCATGAGCGGTGGAAGCTGGTAGCCCTCGAGAATTTCATAACCCCCGCCTTCGGAATACGTGAGCGGAACGCCCGACTCACTTAGGGCCCTCAAGTCTCTGAAAATCGTCCGGCGGCTGACACCAAAATGTTCAGAAAGATCCCGCGACGTCAGATACGGTCGGTTCTGGAGCAGAAGAATAGTTGCAAAAAGACGCTCCGTTCGATTAGTACGTCGGTCTTCGTTGCTCATGTATGCACGTGGATCAGCGATTTCGAATCAAAATACTCGTGATCGAGCAGGCGCGCGAGACCACTCACACCTATTTCTACACCTGGAAAGCCTCGTTCAAGCTCCCGAATCTCCTCTTTCAGATCACCGCCCTTTAAACAGAGGAGACCCTTCTTCCACACACAGGAAACAGTTCTACACGACGGGTTCGACGCACGCACATGCCAGGACCATAGACTCGATAACGGCCCGGTTGCGCGTGAAACCGAGTAATCGCATCGTCCACTCCATTCTTCTGCCCGTCCGTTCCACACATCCAGGTTTTCAAGATTCAGGCGGGCCCCCATGCTCTTTATTGCACGGGTTTTCTTTCCGATCGTATCAACGGCGATGAATTGAATGTCTGGTTGAATGATTGCAAGGGGAATCGCTGGTAATCCGCCTCCTGAACCCCAATCGACGACTATCGAATTTTTTTCAAACGGCTTGGCCGCCATAGCCAACGAATGCAAAATGTGATGATCAAATACGTCTTTGGTAGCGCGTCGCGAGATCAAATTCAATCGCTCGTTGAATGAGAGTAGGAGAGATGCGTATTCCTCGAGCTGGTCTCGATGGTCATTGAGAAGTGTGGAAATACGTGCTGTCATCGACGGTTCGATATAAATCTGGGCGATCGAGGGAGTGAGGGATGTGTTCATTATTGACTAATCCAAGCCGTTCATCCAACGTTTCACGTGAAACACCCGTCTCGTTACACCTGCGGTTCCAGTTGCCGTTTCTTCAGCAAAACCATTAGCACCGAGATGTCTGCGGGACTGACTCCGCTAATTCTCGAAGCCTGACCAATATTTTCAGGCTGAATCTTATTCAGTTTCTCTCTCGCCTCCATAGCGATATGGTCCAGCCGTGAATAGTCAATATTCCTCGGAATTGGAAATGCTTCTAGCTTCACCATTCGTGCGACCAACTCCTGTTCACGTTTTACATACCCAGCGTATTTAAGCTCGGTCTCCACAAGCGTCTCGGTGAGCTCTATTCCCGGTCCTTCGACCACTACTTCTTCTCGGAGTTTAACGTAATCTACTATGTTTTTTAGACTTACCTGAGGGCGCGCGGCCAATTTCGCCAGCTTTTCAGGTTTGTCGATGATGCTCGTACCTACTGATTCCAAATACCTGTTTACGACCTCCGGTTTTACGCTTGCAGCCTCTACGTTTTGCCGCGTTCTCTCAATCGCGTCCTGCCTAATCTCGAAACGCCTCATTCGGCTGTCATCAACCAGACCAATTTCCCTTCCGAGCGGGGTGAGTCGTGCATCCGAGTTGTCTTGCCTGAGCAGAATTCTATGTTCTGCCCGAGAAGTAAACATCCGGTAGGGTTCATCGGTGCCCTTGGCTACCAAATCGTCTATCAGTACTCCGATATAGGCTTCTGATCTTTCGAGAACAATGGGGGAGAGGTCCTTTATTGATCGAGCCGCGTTGATTCCTGCCATGATTCCCTGTGCTGCAGCCTCTTCGTATCCCGTAGTTCCGTTTATCTGGCCAGCAAAGTAGAGACCGTCAATACTCTTCGTCTCCATACTATAACGTATCTGATACGCGGGGAAATAATCGTATTCGATTGCGTAACCCGGTCGGATCATGTGAACGTTTTCCAATCCTTCAATCAGATGAAGTGCATCCGACTGCGTGTCTTCAGGAAGGCTTGTAGAAAATCCGTTGACATAGACTTCCTCGGTGTTCCACCCTTCAGGCTCCAGGAATAGCTGGTGGCTATCCCTGTCTGCAAAACGATCGATCTTGTCTTCTATAGACGGGCAATACCGTGGACCCTGTCCTCGTATTCGGCCCTCGAACATGGGACTCCGATCAAACCCTGTTCGGAGTACGTCATGCACCTGGTCGTTCGTGTACGTAAGCCAACAGCTCCGCTGCTTCCCAGGAAGAGCATCGGTCATAAATGAAAACGGACCGGGCTCAGCGTCCCCCGGCTGTTCTCCTATTTTATCGTAATCTATCGTTCTTCCGTCGATTCGCGGTGGCGTTCCTGTTTTTAGTCGACCACTTTCAAACCCCCGTTCGTGGAGCGAGGCCGTAACGCCCACAGAGGCTTTTTCACCCATTCGTCCACCACCAAACTGGTTCTCTCCGATATGGATCGTGCCGTTCATAAACGTTCCGTTCGTAAGTACGACGGCTCCGGCAGAGTATTCTCTGCCTAGTTGAGTTCTGACTCCGTGTACCGTTCCTCCCGTGACGAGAATGTCTGTCACCATATCGGCGCGCATGTATAACTGATCGATTGACTCAAGCTCATGCCGCACACCCTGCGCATATAGTTGGCGGTCGCACTGGGCCCGGGGAGACCATACCGCTGGCCCCTTTCTTTTGTTTAGCATTCTGAACTGAATCCCGGAATGATCTGTAATTCTTCCCATAATGCCTCCCAGGGCATCTATTTCCCGTACAATTTGCCCTTTTCCGATTCCGCCAATTGCTGGATTACACGACATTCTGCCGATGGCTTCCAGGTTCATCGTAATGAGAAGCGTCCGAGCTCCAAGGCGCGCTGCAGCAGCTGCGGCCTCTGAACCGGCATGGCCGCCTCCCACTACTATTATATCGTATACTAAATATTTCGCCATCTACTTGCCAATACAAAATCGAGAAAAGATTCGATCCAGAATATCTTCCGTCGCCGTTGCTCCGGTAATGGCTCCAAGCTCATTCATCGCCAGCCTGAGGTCCAGAGCAATCAAATCTCCTGACATATTTTCTTTCAACGCTTTCATAGCTGCCACTACGGCTTCGTATGCTTCGCCCAGATGGTGTCGGTGTCTTTCATTCGTAACAACGTAGGATTCTTCCCCGAATGTCCGGTCGGCTTCCACCGACTTCAGGATGTCGGACAACAGCGGTGTAACCAGCGATTCATCCTTCATGGACCGAAGTGCCGACAAGGAATATTCTCCATCGACTGCCCTTGAGGACTCCAGCAGATCGCACTTGTTACGAATTACGAAAATTCGAAGGTCCGGTTCTGTGCGCATCAGGTCGTCGAGAAACACTCGTTCCTCTTCGTCCAATCCGATGGTGGCATCATAAACGTAAACGAGCACATCCGCTTTTCGAATGGATGCCTCGGCCCGACGCACGCCTTCAGATTCTATCTCATCGCCGGTGTCTCTCAAACCTGCAGTGTCGACAAACTGTAGCCGCATTCCTGCGTACTCAGTCTCCTCACCTATTTCGTCCCGCGTCGTACCCGGCGTCTCAGAGACGATGGCCCGATCGAATCCGACCAATGCGTTCAAGAGGGTAGACTTCCCGGCATTGGGACGACCCGCAAGCACAATGTGTACGCCGTCTCGGACAACCGATCCGTACCGATACGAGTCAATCAGTCGTCTCAGCAAAGCCTTCGTTCGCTCCAATAGATCTGAAAGTCGAGCCTTGTCAGCGAACTCTACGTCTTCCTCGGCAAAATCCAACTCCAGCTCAATGAATCCGCATAGATCGAGCATTTCTTCGCGCAACTCATGCAACGCCGCGGAATAGCTGCCCTTTAAATGTGCAAGAGATATGGCTTGGGCCCGTCTCGATCCGGAGTGAATCAGTTCACTAACGGCCTCAGCCTGCGCCAAATCCATTTTCCCATTCAGGAAGGCTCTTTGTGTGAACTCCCCAGGCTCAGCGGGGCGAGCACCGACTTCTACGAGCGCATCCATGATCCTGTGAGAGACCAGGTCTCCGCCATGACAGGTGATTTCGATCACATTTTCACCCGTCACGGACCTGGGAGCCCGGTAAACCGTAATGACAACTTGGTCCAGATCATTCTTCGAAACAGACTGCATAAATCCCACGTGGGCCGTGTGGGATTCCTTTGACGAAAGGTCCGTCCCGGAAAAACACTTCTGAGCGATATTGAAGGCCTCGGCGCCCGAGAGACGAATCATTGCAATCGCTGCAATTCCTCTGGCGGTCGCACGTGCTACAATCGTGTCTCCATCAGTAGGTGTCATGAACAGACACGCGGTTATCGCCGGCTTTTCTTCGCAGCAGGGCGCGGCTTAGACCGACCGTTTGTAGTGAGAGACTTCTTTTTCTTTCTGGGTGGGTGCTTTTTAGTCTTTTCACTTGATTCCCGGGCAACCTTCTCTTCGTTTTCCTGGTGGAGTTGGCGGTTGATAAACTTCTGCTGGATCGCAGTCAAAACATTATAGCACAGGTAGTACAAACTGAGTGCGGATGCAAACTTGTTGAAGATGACCAACATAAACAGTGGCATGAAATACATGAACATCTTTTGCTGTCCACCCGAGCCCGGAGTCGCCTGAATCTTCATTTGGACTACCATAGAGAGTCCCATCAAAAGCGTGAAACCGGCGACATAATTCCCATACATAGGGATCGTAAACGGAAGGCTCAATATGATATCCGGCGCCGAAAGATCGGTCGCCCAGAGAAAACCCTGTTGCCTGATTTCTATGGCCTGCGGTAAAAACATCCACAGCGTGATAATAATCGGATACTGCAACAGCATAGGCATACAACCGCCGAGCGGATTAACCCCGGTCTCCTTGTACAGCTTCATCGTCGCCTTCTGCTGTTTCTGAGGATTATCCCGGTGCTTCTCTTTAATGGCTTCCATGCGCGGTTGAAGCTCCTTCATCTTGGCCATGCTTCGGAAAGACTTCTTTGTAAGAGGGAAGAGAAGGAGCTTGATAAGAATCGAAAAGAGGATGATGACCAGGCCATAACTCGGGATGAAGCTACTCAGAAGGGCGAAAGCTGGGATGAAAGCGAATTTGGCGAGCGGCCTCGTCAGCGCTTCAAAGAAATCCCACCCGTAGTCCACCGTATCATAGAGCCCAACACCGTAGGCGTTGATCCTATTGAACTCCATCGGCCCCAGGTAGAGTCGGAAATCGTCCGCCTCTGAATCCGTTATCTGAACCTGCAGGCTGGCTACGAAATCCAGTCGAACATTGTCGCTGTCCAGGTCTCCGGATCGCTCCGCAATAAGTTCAGCTCCGCGGGCTTCTACCGTAGGAATCAGGGCCGCTATGAAGTACTTGTTCTTGACCGCCACCCAATCGACAACGCCTCTCAACGACTGCTCGTCGTAGGAATCCGAAGTGAGCATTACGCTCTCTACCTCGCCACCACTGCGGGCAAAAGCACCAGATTTGGTTGTTTCAAGCTTGTGATTCCCCTCAGTGAAGGGGAGGCCACCGTTCCATACGAGCTCATAATCGCCCTGTGCAAGAAACGTCTCCGGAGACTCAAAAGCGACGGATAGGCCGATTTCGTACGTTTCTCGGGTCAATGTATATCGTTTTTCAATCGCCCCGGCACCCACTTTGGTGCGAAAAACGAGCTCAACCGGCGCGTCACCCAGCGTTATTTGGTTCGGCGAGGAGGACTCGAACGTGAAGCTTCGCGTGTCGTAGACGCGACTGCCCGGGGACATGAACACAAGCCCAATCGCACCGCCTTTCGTTGTGTCGACGAGCTGAACGGCCTCCTCACTATTGAACTTCGTGTAGGTTTTCAGAGACATCGAGGTTATCGTAGCACCCCGAGTCGAAAACGTAGCCGTGTAAAAGTCTGAATCGACTACGATTTCGCGAACAACACCTTCTTGCGATCCGAGTACCGTCTCGTCACCCGCTGCAAAGGCTGGGGCCTGTCCAGGTACGACTGCTTCAGGAGTCTGAAACACCGGTTCCTCGACGTCGATCTGATCTGTCGAATCTACCGCGAACGGACCTGCATCGCGTTCTGGGACAGTCGATGGGGACAACCACGTCAACCAGACCACCATGATCAAGGCTATCAGAACGGTCGCTGTGACAACGTTTTTATCCACGGTATCGAACTATAAAACGCAAGAGGGTTGGGGAATTCGGGTGTTCAATTCTGAGGAAAGAATTTCGTTACGTAAGCTTTGGTTCACGGTTCCGTTTCAGTCGCTGAGCGATGGCGGGTTAGGGTTGGACTCAATTGCGGCCACCAACTGTTCGATTGAATCGAGTAAATCTCTCTTGAGTCTCGAATCATCCGCTGGAAGACGGCGCACGACGATCATCATTGTCAATACGTCCTTTCGATTGCTCAATTTTTCAGTGAAGCCTCGCAGATTGTGACGAAAGGTCTCTCTCAGAATTCGTTTTACCCGGTTTCGAGTTACCGCACCCCCTATCGATCGACTCACTGCAAATCCTACCTGTAACGGTACGCTGTGCCCAACCATGGATACGGGCTGATAGCGATAGAGTATTCGAAGACTCCCGACGGAAAGCGTTTGAGTATTTTTGTCCTCCCGATCAAAAAGAGGCTGAATCAGTCTCTTTCGTTTAAGGCGATGAGGTTTGAGAAGGCTATTGGATGTGGTGGATCCCTGTCGTTCCAAAGCGAGGCTGGTAGGTGCCACGGTCGGATTACTTACCGCTGCGGGTATCGCTAACGGTCAAATTCTTTCGTCCCTTCTGACGACGGCGCGCTAGAACACCCCGTCCATTCTTGGACGACATGCGTGAGCGAAATCCATGCTTATTTGCTCGCTTACGGCGACTCGGTTGATACGTGCGTTTCATTATTCGTTATCCCGAGGAATATGTTCTAAGTGGCTGACTGGACAGATTCAGCCGGCAATTATACGCCCAATAATTCAGGAACACGTCCGAAAATTCAGGCCGCCAAAGATAAGGATTGCCTTTGGCATATCAACATCCCTGATTGACATTCATTGAAAACGAGAGTAACATCGTCATAATTTCGCGGGAATAGCTCAGTGGTAGAGCATCAGCTTCCCAAGCTGAGGGTCGCGGGTTCGACCCCCGTTTCCCGCTCCATTCAGTGAAACCGTCTCATCCGCAACTGGATGAAGAACGGATCTATAGTCGCCTCTAAAGCCCACCACGGTCGTCGCTGTAAACGCAAGGTTCTAGAATTGGATTCTCGTTCCCACTTAAAGAACATGGTGGCCTCCGTTCTCGGGAGCGTAGTCGCGATTCTCGCATTTTCGAGCTGCGACAGCACCGATCTGGATCCCTTTGACAACAACGAGAAGTATTTCACCGTATTTGGTTTTCTGAATGAGAGGGAAAGAGATCACGCAATTCGGGTCATACCGCTAAGTCGCCTGGCTGAACGAATCGACTCTCCGTCCGACCCTCAGGCTTCGATTGACGCTGTCGTCACCACCACAGACCTGACTACGGGCACCGGAGTTCGATGGAATCATTCGCTCACTCGGCTGACTGATGGTTCTTTCGGACATGTATATAGGGCCTCGTTCATCGTACGACCCGGTCGAACCTATCGACTTGAAATCGCCCGCAATGATGGAAAAATTACAAGCGCCGAAACGGACGTACCGAATCTCTCGAGCACTCGTGTAGAGCAGCTGCTCCCGGTCATTCGCCCGGACTCGTCGGTCTATCAAGACCTGATCCTGCCTGGGATTAATTCGCCGTGGGATGTGGAAGTGGCATACTGGTTTCCCCAGAGCGGTGGGCCCATTCGAATTCCATATGGACGAATGGGAATCGCAACCGATGATGGGGGTTGGATGATTCGTGTCGACTTTACCAGAGATATGGAAACGCTGTCTGTTATCCGACAGCAGGCGGTGGAAAACCTGACGTGGGATGCCATGGGTGTGCGACTTCAGGTTCTGGATGAAGAGTGGGATCCGCCGATGGACATATTCGATCCCGAGGTGCTATCCATACCTGGAACACTCTCAAACGTAGAAAAGGGATATGGCTTCTTCGGATCGGTCGGACTCTTCCAGGACGATTGGCCTAACAGCGCAGAGCTTGATGAAGCACTTGGATTCTAAACCCAATAGAAATTTCTTTCCGCTCCAGTTCACGATAGTTAAGCAGAACCCCTATGTTTGTGGAGCGTTGATTGGCGGCGTTCGCTGAACAGTGCCGAAAAGTGTTTCGCGATCCGGGCGATTAGCTCAGTTGGTTAGAGCACCTGCCTTACAAGCAGGGGGTCACTAGTTCGAGTCTAGTATCGCCCACCCCTGAAAACGCCTTAGTAATAGCATTCTACGCTGTTATTGAGGCGTTTTTGTTTATATACAGATTTGACTCGTTCTGCCAAATATTGCCATCTTTTGACAGAATTTGTAGCATATGTGTAGCACGAATTGATACGTACATCGGCGGAGCGGGCTGCATTGCCTCGGCCGCGTCATCCAAAG
>BTQE01000030.1:0-29466 GCA_036985715.1 Rhodothermia bacterium | reverse complement strand
ACACACTCACGGCGCTGTTCGACCGATCATTCGGAGCAATGCTTGATGATCTGAATACTCCTGAAGCGCTCTCGGCCACGCTTGAAGCCACGAAAGCGGTGCTTTCACATGATCACCTATCAAAAAGCTCCGCTGCCTCCGTCAGAATGTGGCTGGACAACACGAATGACCTTCTCGGCATCGTTTATCCTCACGCGCCGCACGAAATGGAATCGGGCGATGCTTCCTTCGCAGCCGACGTCGATGCCTTGGTGGCCGCGCGTACCCGAGCCCGTGGAGAGAATAATTTTACCCGAGCGGACGAAATCCGAGATGAACTGACCTCACTGGGTGTGGAAGTCATGGACACACCGGATGGACCCAAGTGGAAACGTCGATCAACTCTTCCCTAAATCCAGACCAATCGATGCCTGAAAACAAGAACCCCATCAAGTTTCTCGACTACGGAGCGCTCGAAGGTGGGCTTACACGGATGATGAATCGTTTCCGGGACGAAGGAAGCATGACCGGCGACAGCGATGCAGATAATTTTGTCAAATCGGACGGAAATGCTGCGCTACTTGGAATGCTTTTCGATCAACGGGTTAGAGCAGAGTATGCGTTTATCGGGACGGTCAGACTCAGGGACAGACTTGGCCACCTGGACATGAAACGAATTGCAAAGATGGATGGCGAGAAACTGCGGGAGAAGTTCGCAGAAAAACCGGCCGTTCACCGGTTTACGAATAAGATGGCGGACATGACGCGCGCTGTAGCAACGATTATTTCAGACGAATACGAAGGAGATGCGTCGAACATGTGGAATGACGGATCGGACTTTCCAGAGATTCAGAAAAGGGTTCAGGCGCTTCCTGGATTCGGGCCTCAGAAATCGTACAAGATGAAGTTCGTGCTGCATTACTTCGGCCATCGAGATTTCGGCGATGAATAAGACGTGCACGATGTCTCGACACATTGCTTCCACACGTTGCTTCCACACGTTGCCCCCACGCGTCTCGATATGATTTCACAACCACGTGTCGCCATCGGAGCGAAAGAATCCGTTCAAGTTATTCTTAAGCCGCACGTTCCAGTATATCCTGAGCCGTATCCGTATTCAGACTGAATACGAGATAGCTTCCGCTCTTACGGATTTCCAGCGTTGGTCCCTCCGGTGTTGCATCGGAACACAGTGATTCCCATGCAATATCGACGGCAACGTCGATCAATTCTCTGGCTTCCCAGGGTTCGGGATTTGAAAACACACTACGCCGCCAGGCGATTGCACCACCTGGTACCGGACGCATGTACTTTTTCATGTATTCAGATATATCCATGCCCGTTCTTCGATAGAATGTTGAGAGTGTCTCGTGCATGCCGAATGGAATTGCAAAGCACATGCCGAGGACTTCAACGGCCGTGAAATGGCGTAAATCGACCTATTGGGCAGAGAAACACGTCTAATCAAAGGAAGGAAGGGGCATTCGGACAGAAATTTTTACCGTAGAAGCGCACAAACTGCCTTTACGGCCAGACACAAGAAGGCGTCCTTTGGCGGGTTTATCGGCGCCAGAAGGCCGGAATGAAGAAGATGATCATCGTAAAGATTTCCAGTCGACCTGCCAACATGAGAAAAGAAAGAACCCACTTCCCCATCATCGGAATCTGGGCGTAATTGTCGGTCGGGCCCAGTGATCCGAAGGCAGGACCAATATTCCCAACACTGGAAAGAGCTGCGCCGAGTGCCGAAATCAGATCGAGGCCAAACATGGACATGGCGAGCGTGCCTAGCGCAACGAGTCCCAGATATAGCGCGATGAATGACAATACATTCCGCATGACTTCCTGAGGCACCACGGTGTCATTCAGTCGAATGGGGATGACCGCCTGTGGATGGATCAGTTGCCGGACTTCTTTGAATGAGTTCTTGAACATCAGGACGTGTCGGATCACCTTCACTCCACCCCCTGTTGATCCGCCCATGCCTCCCACATAGAAGCAGAGGAAAATGACGGCCAGCGCCAGGGGCGACCACAGTTCGTAATCAGCCGTTCCAAATCCGGTCGTCGTGATAATCGCTGCCGCCTGAAACGCCGCTGTCCGGACGGCATCCCCGATCGCGGAGTACCCGACGAAGCCACCCGGGCTACCCATGAACGTCACGACGCCTCCGAGCGGTTGCCACAATTCAATCGTGATCAGCACAGTCGCAGCCACGAAAAACCCGAGGTACACTCGAAGCTCTGTGTCACGAAAAACAGTAATCGTTTTTCCGGCAAGCAATCGATAGTGAAGTGCAAAATTGATTCCTGCAAACAGCATGAAAACCGTAATCACCCATTCCACGTAGCTTGATCCAAATCCACCGATCGAGCCATTTTTCGTTGAGAAGCCACCCGTCGCCATGGTCGCGAAGGCATGATTTACCGCGTCAAAGAAACTCATCGCGGGTAACAGCAGCAGAACCTCAGCTACCGTGAACCCCACGTAAATCAACCAAAGTCTTCTTGCCGTCTCCTGAACACGGGGTGTCAGCTTGTCGGTCGACGGCCCGGGTACTTCAGCCCTGTAGAGTTGCATCCCCCCGACACCTAAAAGGGGCAGGATTGCGAGCGTCAGTACGATGATCCCCATCCCTCCCAACCAGTGGGTCAGACTTCGCCAGAAAAGAATGCCTTTATCGAGATCTTCAATGGCGGGATTTCCTGATCCACCGAGGACGGTAGCGCCAGTAGTCGTAAACCCGCTGATGGTCTCAAAGAAAGCATCCGTATAGCTCTCGAAAACACCCGTGGTCAGGAATGGGATGGCTCCCAGGATCGAAAGAACGACCCAGGCGAGTGCGACAATCGCAAATCCTTCGCGTATCCTGAGTTCCTGATCCTCTGCCGAAAAATATCGCCAGGCCAACAGTCCAATCACCCCCGATCCGATCGCCGTAACCAGGAAATGGATCCAGGAGGATTCTCCGTAGATCAGACCTACCACAGCGGGAAAAAGAAGGGCTAGCCCAAGAAAGAAAACCAGGATACCCAGGGTTCCAAAAACCGCTCGAATATTCAGGACCATGTTGCGGCTCCGCGAGGGGATGGCGAATAAATGTAGCGCTCGTTATGGACTTCTGAAGAGTCGTTCAACCTCTTCAATAAGATGGGATAAAACGAATACATAAGCGCGCTGTCCGGGCTCAATTTCTGTTGTACCCGTCGCGATATCCACGTGCTTTCCGTGCATGACGGCTGCCAAGAGTATTCCATCCGGCAAATCCAGGTTCTTGAGGGAGTCACTTGTAATGGGAGATCGCGGTGCCGCTTCGATCTCAAGAATTTCTGCTTCCATTCCATGCACGGTCGCGACACTCAATACGTGTTTTTCTCTAAAGTAGCGCATGATTTCACGCGAGACTGCCAATTTCTTGTTGACGGCAGCATCCAATCCAATCGACTGAGAAATGGGGATATAGGCAGGTTTCGAAAGCAGCGCCACAGTCTTTCTGATCTGAAGATGTTTGGCCAGAAGACACGTGACCAGGTTGGATTCCTCATCGTCCGTTACGGCAACAAATGCGTCCATATCACTCAACCCTTCGGTGACCAACAAATCGATATCGGTGGGCTCTCCGTGGATAACCAGTGCCTTACTCAGCTCTTCAGCCAGATCTTCCGCTCGTTCTCGATCGGGTTCAACGAGTTTGACGTGAATGTTTTTGTCCTCGCTTAACTCGCGGGCTACCATCGCACCGACTTCTGTTCCTCCTAAAACCATCACGTCGTGGATTTTCTTGTCCGATATTCCCATCACGGTTAACACGGGAGGAATTGTTTTTGGACGCGCCATCAGAAATAGCTGATCGTTTCGAACAAATTCTTCGTCTCCGCCAGGCAGAATGGTACGTATCCCCCTCGTGATGGCCATCACTCTGAACTGAAGATCCGGATGCTCAGCCATGATATCCCTAATCTTCCTCCCGACAACGGGTGAATTTCGATCCAGCCTCAGTCCCAACAGGTGCAGCCTACCATCTGCAAGTGGTAGAACGTCCGTGGCGCTCGCCCGTCTGACGAGTCGACACACCTCCGCGGCGGCACTTTCTTCCGGATGAATCGTCACCTTGATCCCGAATTCGGACGCCGTCATCGCGGAGTGGGTTTTCGACAACTCCGTGGAGCGAATGCGGGCCACCGTCGTCTCGACGCCGAGCCGATCGGCCAACATGCAGGCAATGATATTAACCTCGTCTACTGCGGTGACAGCCACAAGGATTTTCGCATCCTCGATACCCGCTTCCTCCAGTAGCTTGGTCGACGTACCGCTCCCCTCGAGGACCATCACGTCGAGCTTTTCAGCGGCGTGGCTCAGGGCTTCTTCATCCACATCGATCACAACAACATCATGATTTGCCATTGCCAATAACTTTGCGACATCAAATCCGACTTCTCCAGCACCGATCACAATCGCTCTCATGCCGTCCCCTCCATTCCAATCCCGCTGCGTACGTCCTGTTCAGCTTGCCATCCCTGAAGGTCCCACGCCTGTTCCCAAAACATGAGTTCGTACCTCGTACTGAGGACAAAGGCTTCAATGGCCTCGCGGTGATGATCTGAATCTGGATATTGATCGGCCAGGAACTGTAAATGTGCCAGAAGCTCATTGGTGTACGTCACAAACACAGGATCCGCATACGTTGTAAGCCAATCGGCGTATGGATGACTCTCGGAAAGATCCGGAAGACGATGATTCACGAGCAACCCGATATCGGAGTACAGCCAGGGACACGGGGCCAGAGCGGCAACAGCCGTCAGAAGCGTCTCTTTTTGAGCTGACACCAGCAGGTGGTTTTGATAAGCACGGTTAGCGGGAGAAAGCTCAAGATTTGCGATGTCCTGTGCGGTATATCCAAGTTTTCGCCCGTATTCCTCATGGAGTTCCCGCTCAACGACGAGAGACAGTCGAGCGCCGTCAATAAACCAAAGTTTCCGCTCGATGTCCTTAAACCGCACCGAAATGATACTGCAGGAGTCTGCATAGGCCTCCAGATATCGCGCATCCTGCATCTGGTAGAATCGAAACCGCTTGTCACTCAGCGTTCCGTTGAGGAGAGCCTGTAGAAACGGGTGTTCAAATGACGCCCGCCAATCGTTAACCGCTGCCTCCATACAACGCGCCGCGAATGGAGGGACTTCGAATGATGTATCCGATTCGATTACGAAAGAGGATTCGTTAGATGCAGTCATACAACGTCAATCACGTAGCGACAATCTGGTAGCGACGACCATCCAGCGATGAGCAAGCGATAAGCCCTCAATGAGTTACAGCACCTATTTCGGTCCTGGAATAACGGGCACGAAGATACTCCTGACGCCTGCCGGATTCAATCGCCATCACACGGTAAACGCACCCGAAACGTCGAACCCACTCCGGACTCCGTCTCGAACGAGATTTCCCCGTCAAGATCCTCGACCGTTTTCTGAACGATGGCAAGACCGAGGCCGGTGCCGCTTGTCTTCGTGGAAAAACTGGGCACAAAAATTTTGTCCCATAAATCTTTCGCAATCCCGGATCCGTTATCCACAACGGTCACTTCTACAAAACGAGAATCATTGTCAGAAGTGACTACACGTGTTGTCAGCGTGACAAGCCCATCCCGGTCTTCTGGAATGGCCTGAATGGCATTCTTGATCAAATTGATGAACAGCCTGCGGAGCGCCTCTTCGTCTCCTTCCAGTATCAAGTCGCGCGATACTAAATTTGCTTCGATGGCCGTTTCCGTCTCATTTCTCATGAGATCGACAGCCGCTTGAACGACCGCATTTACCTCGAGTGGCTCCTTCACGTTTTGGGGCATCGATCCAAAACTGGAAAATCCGTCCGCGATCCGCGCTAGAGCGTCAATCTGTTCAATCAGCGTGGTCGTGGTACGATCGAATTTGTGTTTGAAACCGTCCGAGTCTCCGTCTGCGCCGGACGACGGCTTCATTCTCGAAAACGCCGTCCGCAGGTGCTGAATGGAGAGCTTCATCGGCGTGAGTGGATTCCTGATTTCGTGGGCCACCTGTCTCGCCATCTCGCGCCAGGCCAGTTGGCGTTCTTGCTTGGCAAGAAGATCACGACTTTCTGATAGCTGACTCTGCATCGTATTGAAACTGTCTATCAGATCGCTGATCTCGTCCCGCGATCCGACGGGACCAATACTTTCGAACCGACCTTCCGAGACGGATTCCAATCCCTCTCTCAACTTTCCAATTGGACGAGCCAGTGCATTAGCAAGCAACGCCGCCGTCACCATCACTACCAGGACGAGGAGAAGTAGTGCTCCGAACAGATACGCTACCGTGCGAGCCCGCTCTTCTTCTATTCGTTCCTGTTCTGGAAGCGTCGGAAGGGAGATCACGTATCTGGCGTCACCTCGCTCGTCCGTCAGTGCCCTGTATCCCGCCGTGTACATAAACGTACCGAGCGATTGATTGACACTGACAAACCGGAATCCATCGAAGAAGAGTGCCTCATAGGCTTGAACGGGTAGGCGCGAATCCACGAGTCGCTCCCTAACAAGCTGTGGTCTAGATGAACCCTCCAGTTCGGTGGCTCGATAGATATTCAAATCCAATCCGACTCGGCTTGCGAGGGAGTCCAGATTGGTTCTTTCGAGCACGCGATACGGCAATTCCTCACCCCTGGCATCTTCGGAGAGCGCATCCTCAACGCGGAGCAAATGTTGCCGGAGCCAACTTTCGATGGCGCGTTCGTTCTCGCCCGTAACCACTTTGAGTCCGACCCAGCCGGTAACCGTTACCGTGATCAGACCCACGGCAAAGAAGGCATTCAGTACTTTATTCTGAAATTGAATCTTCTTTGCCGGCAACAACCCTTTCCGGATGCGCCAGCCAATTCCGATCAAATAAATCGGCACACCGAGAAAGAGCCCCGCAATGGTCACTCGCAAAAGGTAATAAAGATGGTCGAACAGGCTGATTTCGCGAATTCGAACCGCGATTGTGCGGACGCGGCTTCCCAGCGCAGGTGAAGATTCGATTCCGGGGTCGGGCAACAGGCGACGATAGAGCGTCAGGAAGTTTCCCTCGCGAACTTGCTCGGCCCTCCACAAGATGGGCTCAACGCGTAACTGCTCGTCTACGTCCGGGTCCAAATTATAGCGACCGAACGTGCGGCCGTAGTTGCGAACCATGACCCCATCCTGGAATTCCGCAAGCGCCATGTTGGCGTGGCCGTTTCCATAGTACCCGGTGGGAACGAGCACCCGCGGGAAAGCCTGAGTGCCCTCTCTGGCGACTTCATGGGGCTTCGCCCGAACCAACAGCCATCCTAGTCGATTCGCTGCAGAACCGAATGACGTGAATCCGGCATAAACGAATCGTTCCCTTTCGCGTTCGCCGGTCATCTTTTCTATAAGTGCGCCCGAGTCCCCCTTATCGGCATACATGGCCCGAATCAGGCTGAATTCCAGGATATCGGCTTCGTCAATAGATCGCCGACTCCCCCGAGAAGGGGATTCCTGGTAACGACCGAGTGGTTCGCCGTCCGCAGTGAAGATAATCACCGAGATGTCGTGCGTACCCAGAGCCGAGATCAACTCACCGCGTGTTAGTGATCGAGCCAGGGAGTCGTAATGCTCGAGGGTCTCGGCGTTAGATTCGAATTCCACCAGTTCAATCTCATCTACCCGGTTGAGCAACTGACCGATGGCAAAGACCACTCTCGAGTCCATATCCTCTTCGAAAGAATCTGCTGCATGCTCCATGTCCCACCGTCGATCCTTCGTCATCGCCCTGTTGAGGAGTGGATACAGGATCATGGAAACGAGCACGACCGAGGGTACCACGGAGCGAAGATGAAGCCAGTCAACCCCTCGTTCAGACCGTAAGGGGCTGAAAAAAGCGATCGCGTAGACGACCAATACGAAAACAGCGGTTGCCTGTAGGCTGAGCACACTCGATATATCGGTCGATAAAAATGCGACACCGATCAGAACGGACCCGGCCAGACCTACGAGAAATGCGATTCGACCGCGAGAGATAAAACGCCAGGATTCTGACCTGAACAATTCAAGACACACCCAGATTGAGCGGGAGCAAAGGAAGACGACCGAAAATATGATCAGAATGAGAGATGCAAATACCCCCAGAACCAACTGATCCGGCAACAGGCCTGAACGCTCAAAAAAGTCGAGCGTACTGTCCAGGACAGCCCGTTGCGAGACAAGACCAAAAACAGAAACCAGGCTAAGCACAAGTGCCATATGAAGCGCAAGAGCTGAAAACAACCGAATATCCCCGACGCCCCATCGTTCTTGGCTCCGACGATTCGGTTGGAAGGAGAAACTGGACCTCGCAGCTCGACGCACACGTTCCGTCACCCTCACGAATAACACGGCAATGATTACGGTCATCAGCGCCGAAATAAGTAGATCGCCGCTCGTTTGCATGAGTCCTCCGCCGTATCCGGAAGCCAGATGCTGCGGATCAAACAGCGGCGAGAGAGGCGCTTTTCCGGTCTGCCATCTGGCGGGGATTTCGAGGGCGAGAAACGTAAAGCGAATACCAAAAATAACAGGAAGAAAGATCAAAAATCGAATAACCGGTTTCATCACGGATTCATCATCCGATCCTGGTCGTAGCGTCCATCGAGCCGCGATGAGAAGGACTATGAGCAGCGCCACCGTTACCCAGAGATAAACGAGATTTAAGTTGTTCGTTCGCTGTTGAGAAATGAGTCGTTTCTCGGACGGCGGAGCAACGTAAACACGTACGAGCGTCCGCCCATCCGCCCCCTGAAGCATTCTGGAAAACCTTGATTCACCGGGATCAAACGCGGATTCCGGCATCAGATCGACGCGCACTGGATACGTCGTCAGCCGCGACCATTCTTCATCCAAAGTATAGTCGCGAAGAAATTCGTTTCGAACAGGGACGTGTTGAACGATCATCCTGAGTACCCGGACCGCTCCCACGGTCTCGATACCATCTCTAATCGGCCACCAAATCACGAGAGCAGAGTATCGATCCCCGTCGACGGCCAGCGATGATTGATATGAATCGAGAAAATTCGGTTCGCTGGGAGCGGAATCAATCGGAAACGAGGCCCCTGCCCAACCAATCAACCGGGGTTGTTGATCATAGATCTCGACTGCTCCCTGGTCGCGGAGCCTATAGACGGACATCATCCGTACGATAGCTTCTTCTCCTTTGCGATCTCCCGTGCGAGCGATTCTAAGTGCTCGAATGAGACGAGGATCCCCGGCGAGTGCGCGCGCCTCGTCCACCATGGATCCCTGAATTTGTCGAAATTTGTTCTCGACTTGATCCAGGGCATCCTGCACGGTAACCAACTGGGCGTTGGTCAGGTCATTCATCAGACGCGCTCTACCTAGTTGCCCGAACCCCCAGGTAACGACGGCCAGAAGGGCTAATGCGCCGAGGCTGAGTCGAAACAAACCGGACACTAACTGCGGTTTCGAGTGGTGGGTATGTTGAACGTCGGAATCTGGCATCCGCTGAACAAAGATTTAGCGGTCTGGGCTTTCAACTAAGAACTCACGCAGCTTCCATCCGTCCGGTGATTTTTTTAGTCGGAAGTACGTACGAAGTGAAATCTTGTAGCTGGTCGTTCGCATCCGACCCTCTACGAACAACCCCCGATTCGAACGGGTTGAATCGACCAACTCAAATGAGGTGGGGGTATTCTCCTTAAAGAATTGCTTGAGAACAAGGGTCGCTTGCGAACGAGTATACTGCTGACTCGCCGCGAACAATGCCAGCTCAATCGATTCGGTGGAACCAGCCAATAGCTGACGCACATCTCCCTCCGCGACCGCTTTTCGAATCGTACGCAACGCCTCGGCTTGATTTTGTGACCAGGCCGGATTTGCCAAAAAGAGTGGCAGTACCGTAACCAGACAAAGCCTGTAGATAGATCGACCGCACGAATGAACGAATCGACGGTACCACGTTTTTGTAATAAAGTACATGTCGGAGATACGTGATTCGACGCGTTTCAGAGTGAATTTCTTTGACAGAACCTTGCAAAAAACGATCCGTGGGGTAAAAAGAAAGATTTGCCGCGCATCGCTGTCATTAATGTATGGTTTACAGGACGAAATCGGTTAAACAGCGTCCGCTCACGCATCCAGGAAAACGAATGTCACACCTGCGCCACCTTCATTCCACGGTGCCTGTTCTATTTTGGAAACAGAATCCAGGGTCGGCAGGAAATCCTGAATCGCCTCGCGAAGTGCACCTGTTCCTTTTCCGTGCAGAATCTCGATACGGTCCAGGGATGCCGCCGATGCCCTGTCAACATGGGCCATGACACGTGAAATGGCCTCGTCTACACGAAGACCTCGCACGTCAATTCTGCGTGTCAGAGACGTGGATGCCAGAATGGGTCCGGAATTAGCCGTCTGGCGAACAACAACCTGTTGTTCGGAGGCCTCTCCTACTTTCGTAAGCCTGGAAATCGAGACGCGCGATTGAAGATTCGCGAAGGCGATCGTCGCTTCTTCGCCCTTTATGGAGAGTATCTCTCCAACCGCCTGACCCTGATCCAGAAGAACCTGATCTCCCTTTTTCAACGGCCCGCCCTCATCCCGTTGGATTGACATACCAGGTGTGCCAGTGTCTTGTTTGGCAGCCGTACGGCTTTTTGTGCGGCGTTCGAGGCGCACGCGGTCGCCCGTAAGTTGGTGTCGGGCTTTCTCGAGATCGGCCCTAGCTTCGCGAGTACGACCCGACTCCGCTTGTGACTCGCGAATCTCCCGGACCACTTTTTCAACGACACGATTGGCATCTCGGACAATCTGATCGGCCTCCTCAATCGCCCGTTTTCGAATCTGCTCCCTCCCTTCCTGAAGCGACAGAATTCTTGCCGTCAATTGTTCTCGGTCCTTGTCCGCCTGATGAAGGGTTGCTTCGGTTTCATTAATTCGAGCGTCGAGAACGCGATTGGACTCCTCCAAGGACGAAATAAGGGCCTCCAGCTGAACACGCTCGGTGCCAACGAGCTCGCGCGCCCGCCGAATAACGTCGTCCGGCAGTCCAACCTTGGTCGCGATTTCAGTGGCATAAGAAGCGCCCGGGACATGCTGTCGAAATTCAAACGTCGGTTTGAGAGTATTCACATCGAAAGACATGGAGCCGTTTTCGACACCCTCGGAATCGTTGGCAAACACCTTGAGGCTACCGTGATGGGTCGTGACCACGGTACGGGTTTTTCGAGCGGTCAAACTCTCCAGCACAGCACGAGCAAGAGCTGAGCCTTCATCCGGATCGGTTCCGGTACCCGCTTCATCGATCAGAACCAACGTATTCTCGCCCGCATCCTTCAACATGACCTTCAAATTTTCGAGATGTGATGAATAGGTTGACAAATCGTCGTCTACGGATTGTTCATCGCCTATATCGACCAGGATCTCGTCGAACAGGCAGAACGTCGAGTCTGGTTTCACCGGGACCGGCATTCCCATACCCAGCATCGCGGTCATCAGTCCGATCGACTTCATAGCGACTGATTTGCCGCCTGCATTCGGTCCGGAGATTACGAGCGTATGAAATGAATCACCGATCTCAAGATTAAGAGGGACGATTGAGTTTTCCCTGTCTTGAGCTTGATAGACCAACAGAAGCTCAGGATTTCGTCCTTCAACGATTCGGACGATTCCCGTGTTGTTAATCTGAGGCACGCTTGCATCCAGCTCATTACCCAATCTTGCGATCGCAAGAGACAGGTCGAACTGAATCAGCAGTTCCCCATTTGAGGAGATGGAGCCTGAGCGTTCGCGAATGAAACCGGTGAGCAATTTCCGAATTTCATCAATTTCACGAGTTTCGGCAGATTCCAGTTCTCGGATCTGATTGTTCAGATCGAAACAATCCTGGGGTTCGATGTATACGGTTTGTCCGGTAGACGAAACATCGTGGACGAAACCGTTAACACGTTTCTTCGCGCTGGAAAGAACCGGGATCACCATTCGGCCCGAACGAATTGTCGGCTGCTCATCCGCTGCAACTCCATCTGCAACGGCGCTGGATAGTGCAGCGGCAATTCGATTTCTAAGATTCTGACGTGTTTTAAGTAGGTCCCGTCTAATGCGCCGCAGTTCTGGAGATGCATCATCTCGGACCTGACCCGCGTCATCAAATACCTTTACAATAGACGATTCGAATCCTTTGTCCGGTTCCAGCGACGACCATCTTGATGCAACAGCAGGGAATTTTTCGGACCGGGCGTCGAGAAAGAAATGGAGTAGACGAGTGGTCCTTTCAGCATGATAAACCTCCAGTATCAGATCTGTGTTCAGAGTCGCTCCCTCCGGCCTCGCCAGATCCAGAATCGGGGATAGATCAGCGTTTGGTGTGAAGGGGATCGGGTCATCGAACGCCAAACAGCCCTGCAGCTCGCCGATGACCTCTAGATCCTTCCCAACTTTCTGGGAATCGGAACTGATCGAGAGTCGCGCGGCCCTGAGTGCTGCGGGTTCACTCTCGGTCAACTCTACAAGTCTGGCTCGAACCCGGCTGAGTCCGATTTTGTCGGCCGCACCGTCGGGTGAGAGGTTCATTTTACTCTGCCTTGCGCGCGCTGAACGCGATACTGCTGTGGTCTCCGATATTGATCGCTGTTGGAGTGCCACGTACCTCTGCGGAGCTTCCGATCAACGAGCCTTCGAGATGCGCACTGTCGACGGAAGCTTTGGAGAAAACGATACTGTCTCTAATCACTGATTCTTTGATGCTGGCCCCGTTCTCAATGGAAACGTTAGGCCCGACCACGGACCGTTCGATTCGGGCGCCCTCGGCGATGAATACCGGCTCAATAACGACGGACTGCGTGACTGCAGAATCTGGAATGGGAGTCTTCTCCCGTGCTACGATTTCCATCGTAGTTTTGTACAGAGCCTGAATGGTTCCGCAATCCAACCAATCCGTCACACCCGCGGTTTTGAATATTGCATCTTGCTTGAGCATATAATCAAAGGCATCTGTGAGCTGATATTCATCTCCTACGCCCGTTAACTCTTCATCAAACAAATATTGAATGGCACCTCGAAGCCGTGCGAGATCCTTTACATAGTAGATTCCAATGAGGGCTTCGTTTGAAATCAGTTCCTGGGGTTTTTCAACCAGTGCAACCACCCGATCGCCCTCCCGAACGGCAACCCCGAATCGGCTGGGGTCGTCGACCGATTTCACCCAGGCTACAACGTCCGTGTCTGAAAGATCAATCCCCGGTTCCATATAGAAGAGGGTGTCCGCGAACACGACAATCCCTTCTCCTTCCAAGTGATCTCCGGCAAACGAGACGGCATGAGCCGTTCCTTTTGCCACATCCTGAACTCCAAAGTGCGGCGACATATCATGCCGATCACAAATCTGGACCAGGGACTGCTGAACGTCCGGTCCAAAATCCGGTCCCAGAATAAATACTCCTTCATCCAGCGGTCGAGGCAGTACTTCCATGAACATATCCACGATGCGCTCCACCATGCTCTTGCCACAGACATTTATTAACGGCTTGGGCGTAACATGCGAATGAGGTCTGACCCGGGTTCCACGACCGGCCATTGGGATAATTAATTTCATGAAGCCCGAAAACGAATTATAAAATGTGAGGAAGCGAAAATGTCAGATTGCCGATCGTGTTTAGTCACTGACGACTTCAGAGTAGAAGATAGCATCTTTGTATCTCTTTACCGGCGATGCGGTGCATGTCACCCAATGAGTTAATCCCCATAGATTCCCATCGGTCAGAATCTCAGACAGATCTGTACTCATATTTATGCACTTCAGAAGGTGAGGGTCGTCGGAAACTTCTATAAAATCAATGGCGTTTGCGCAACTTTGTTAGTCTGAGTAGTTCCTATATTCGGGGTCCAGATTCAGAATCTGGTCAGAAATGGCCTTCTCGGATTTTCAAGAGCCCGGTTGCGTACGCGCAAGCCCGGTGCTTGGACCAAATCACCGGTAGGATTTAGTCACTATGACACGAATTGGAACGGAATTGGTTTTTGAAGTCAACTGTCGGTCGAATCCGGCACGGAAGTACAGAATCGTTATAAGAAACTCCAAATAAAAGATGACTGCCAGTCGTAAACACCGTATCAGTATTCTCGTCATGGCACTTGCCGTGATTGTCACGTTTATAGGAATTGCGCCCGCATACGCGCAGGAGTACAAAGAAACATTTAATGCAGGTCTTGAAGCGGCTAAAGCAAAAGACCTTACAGCAGCTCTAGGCTACTTTGACAATGCCGCAGATGCCGCGCAAGCGGAGGGAGACGCGGAAATAGAACGCCGTTCGAGGGAATTTGTAGCCAGAATCGAGTACAGTGTCGGAATCGGACTCATTAAATCCGAGAAATACGACGAAGCGATTTCCCATTTTGAAAACGGGATCAATCAATACCCGTCGTATCCGAAAAATTTTCTCGCGAGAGCCAGCGCGTTAAAGAAAAGAGGAGACATCGATGCAGCCATGGCTGGATTCGTAGAAACGATCGGAGTCGCCCAGGCCGCGAGCGATTCAAAAACTGCTCGATCAGCTGAAAAAGCGATTCGAGAGTACTACATCTTCCTCGCGTCAAGCGCACTGAGCAGGAACGGTGCTCGAACCTCAAGTGCCGACGCAGATGAGGCGCTTACGTATCTTGAAACGCTGCAGGCAATCGTCGATGCAAATTCGGACGTTTATTATTATCTGGCGGAAATATACAAGGTTAAAGGTAAGTTTCAGGATGCCGTTTCAATGGCCGATCAGGCATTGGGCATCAGTCGAGGAAGTCGCACCGATAAAGCGAAAATCTATTATGTGAAGGGTGAGGCACTCATGAGCCTGGGAAACAACTCCGATGCCAAGAGTGCATTCCAGAACGCAGCTTACGGATCATACAAGCAATCCGCCGAGCATTTTCTTGAGACACTGGGAACAGGATAAGGGCCCTTTTTTATCTTCGAAAGCCCGCGATTCCAATGAATCGTGGGCTTTTTTGTGGATCGTCATTATTCTTGAGGCGTGAACCATCGAATGCCGTTGCCCATTCCACCAAATAGGTAGAGTTATGAGCCAAATAGCAGCCTCAGCGCAGATAGGAGATAACACGACGCTCGGCGCGTTCTGCGTGATCGGAAATTTCGTGATCATTGGAAAAGATTCCGTCATCGGTAACCACGTGGTCGTTCACGACGGCTCGGTCATTGGAAACGGTGTACGAATCGATGATCACTCAGTCATCGGAAAACTACCGATGAAAGCTGCGAATTCAGCCGTTACGTCCGAGGCTGAACTCGCTCCGGCAACCATTGGAGACGAATGTCTGGTTGGAACCAGCGTCATCATCTATGCAGGCTCCGAGATTGGAGACGCTGTATTGGTGGCAGATCTGGCAACCGTTCGCGAAGACGTACAGATCGGCGAAAAAACGATCGTCGGTCGCGGCGTTTCCATAGAAAATAAGTGCCAGATCGGTCGCTACTGCAAGCTCGAAACGAACGTTTACATTACGGCCTATTCTCTGATTGAAGACTACGCGTTCCTGGCACCGGGCGTCCTGACGAGCAATGACAACTTCATTGGTCGAACGGAAGAACGGTTCAAGCACTTTAAGGGAGTAACCATTCGCCGCGGAGGACGCCTGGGTGTCGGATCCGTCATTCTGCCGGGACGTGAAATAGGCCCGGACAGTGTTGTCGCCGGCGGCGCGGTCCTCACAAGAGACACGGAGTCACATCAAATTGTAGCAGGCACACCTGCTCGCTATTTTCGGGATGTCCCGGAGGAACAACTTCTGGAGAGCCAGAATTGGTTTGACTGAGACCCTGTCCATTCATGAATAAGGAGGCCGGAAAAGCCGCCCGAATGCACAAGCCCGACTTACAAATGGTTGACCTGAGAGGTCAATACCTCTCAATCAAAGCTGAGATTGACGAAGCCATTGCTGCGGTGATTGACAGTTCCGCGTTTATTAGGGGACGATTTGTGTCTGAGTTCGAAGAACAGCTGGCCTCGCATCTCAAGGTCGCTCATGTTATTGCAGTCGGTAACGGAACCGATGCGCTACAGATCGCACTGATGGCTCTCGGAGTCGGCCCGGGAGATGAGGTCATTGCACCGTCGTTTACGTTTGTAGCCACCTCGGAAGCGGCATCGCTCCTCGGTGCCGTGCCCGTGTTTGCCGATATCGAACCGGAAACGTTCAATATCAACCCGGACTGCACTGAGACCCTCATTACGGAGCGAACCAAAGCAATCGTACCCGTCCACCTCTACGGACAACCATGCGACATGGACGCCATTCGGGCGATTGCGTCAAAACACGGGGTAAGCGTTGTCGAGGACAATGCGCAAAGCATCGGTTCGAAATATGGAGATCAATTCAGCGGAACGATTGGCGATCTCGGTACACTTTCGTTTTTCCCTTCCAAGAATCTGGGCTGCTTTGGTGATGGTGGCGCGATTACCACAAACGACGGCGATCTTGCTGATGCGGCTCGCCTTATTGCCAATCATGGATCAGTGAAGAAGTATCACAACGAAGTGGTGGGGGTGAACAGCAGGCTCGATGGAATACAGGCGGCTATCCTATCGGTCAAACTGCGGCACCTGGATTCGTATAATTCGGCTCGAATCGAAGCAGCGGATCGCTACGATGCTCTCTTCTCAGACTGCCAGTTTATCATTTCTCCTCCAAGAGCATTGAACCGAACGCACGTTTTTCATCAGTACACGGTTCGCGTGACAAACGAGCGAATCGGTGCCCGTGACGCCCTCTCGACCTATCTTCGTGACGAACAGATTCCGCATGCTGTTTATTATCCCATTCCCGTCCACGCATTGCCGGTCAACAGGAACAGCGCCCAACCAGGCCGGTCCGGAGACATGACGCATACCAACATCGCTTCAGACCAGGTAATCTCTCTCCCCATGCACACGGAGCTAACGAATGGTCAAATTGAATACATTGCCGGTCACGTCGTCCGGTTTCTAGAGAATTTTGAAACCGTGCCTGCGTAGTTCCTGGCACACGGTTATTTAAGCAAATGGGTAAAGAAATTCGAATCGGACAGATTGGCCTGGGGTACTGGGGAAAGAACCTGTTACGGGTCTTTTCAGGGATCGAGGGGTGCCGCGTAACTCATGGGTGCGATCAGAACGAGTCCATCCTTGGTCCCTTGAAAAGGGCGTATCCAGATACCCGGTTTTCAGTCGAGTATGAGAATCTGCTCGTGGCTGCAGATGTGGACGCTGTAGTCATCGCCACTGAGACACCAACCCATTTCTCGCTTGCCATGGAGGCGCTACGCGCGGGAAAGCATGTATTCGTAGAAAAGCCGATGGCCCAGACGACTGACGAGGCGCGGATGCTGGTCAAAGAATCGGCGAACCAGGACCGAAAATTGATGGTCGGGCATCTCCTCCTCTATCATCCGGCGTTTTTGCATGTACGAGACCTCATCCATAACGGGGACCTCGGCCAAGTTTATTACATCTACAGCGTTCGCGTGAATCTCGGGATCGTTCGGCAAAATGAAAACGCATTCGAGAGCCTGGCTCCGCATGATATTTCTGTGGCGCTGGAATACATGCAGGCGGAGCCGATCGCCGTGTCCGCTCAAGGCCAATCCTATCTGCAACCGGGCGTCGAAGATGTGGCTTTCGCCCTCATACATTTTGAAGACGGAAAAATCGCTCACCTTCATACGAGCTGGCTCGATCCGCATAAAGTCCGTCGCGTTACGGTCGTCGGAAGTCGACAAATGGCCGTCATTGACGACGTAAAAGGAACGGAGAAGGTGCGTCTTTACGACAAGGGAGTTGACGTCGAGCCGACGGAAGCTACATTTGTCGACTATGCAAACGCGATGACGCTCCGGTCAGGAGAAATTCGCATTCCTAAAATCGACATGAGCGAACCTCTTGCGGAAGAGTGCAGACACTTTATCGAGTGTATCCAGTCGGATGAAATACCGCGATCTGGCGGCCAGAATGGCCTCGCTGTAGTTCGGGTTCTGGAAGCTGCTCGCGAATCCCTCCAAAAAGGAGGAATTCAGATCGGTCTTGAGTAGCTCAGACGTCGACGTCAACCTACTCAGCACCGGTTACACGAAGCATCTCGTCTAGGGTCGTTTCACCCATGTCAACCAGGCGCTTGGCTGACTCCATGAGCGTGAGCATTCCTTCCGCGATACCCGCCTTGCGGATCGCCTCTTCGTTAATTTCAGTGCCTGATTCAGCAATGATGTGACGTATTTCGTCTGAGAAGTAAAGCGTCTCACAAATGGCGCGTCGACCCTTGAAGCCAACACCCGAGCAGGTACCGCAATCGCCGCCTCGCGTTGCCTTATAGATGGTTGCCTCTCCGATCTCCTTTTCGGTCCAACCGAGGGACTTCATGAGGATTTTGTCCGGGTTCTCGTCTACCACCTTGCAAGTCGGGCACACGGAGCGAATCAGTCTCTGCGCCACAACCAGATTGATTGCATACGCGATCAGGAAAGGCTCGACGCCCATCTTGTAGAGCCGACTGACTGCTGCCGGTGCGTCGTTCGTATGGAGCGTGGAAAACGTCAGGTGACCAGTGTTGGCTAGTTTGATAGCGAGCTCAGCGGTATGCTTATCTCTCATCTCACCCACCATAACGATGTCAGGGTCATGCCGCAGTATCGAACGCAACGCGCTTTCGAGACTAAGCTTATGGCTCAGTTTGATCTGGCGGACGCCGTTAATGATATACTCAACCGGGTCCTCAACCGTTAGGACGTTGACTTCGGATGTCACGACCTGATAAAGAGCAGCAACGAGCGTGGTGCTCTTACCAGATCCAGTTGGACCTGTCAGGATCATCATACCGTGTGGTTGACGAATCGCACGGTCGAATCGTTCGAGCGCGACGTCAAGCATTCCCAGCTGTTTGAGATCAGTGAGCACCTTCCTGTCGTCCAGGATTCGAATCACGATGCTTTCTGCTCGTATTTCCTGATTCGCAGTCGCGATCGGCAAAATGGAGACACGAAATCGAATAAGGGCATCGTCGATACGGCGCTGAATAAAGCCGTCCTGCGCCGAGTCTCGCTCGAAGCGATCGACGTTTGACGAATTGTCCTTGACGACGGATAGAAAAGCTTCTGGTGCAATGCCTTCCTCCGTATGCCAGTGTTTCAGACGTCCGTCAAGGCGGAAATGGATTTCTACCTGCCGCTTGGGATTCGGATAAATATGGATGTCGGATGCACCCATTCGGGTCGCTTCGACCAGCGCTGCCTCGAAGAGGTTGATCAGTTTCGATCGGTTGATCTCAGCGTCAAGCGCCTCTTCGTCAACAATGTCAACCGTATCTTCGTAACTGGTCCCGTAATCGTAAGCGGTGTCTTCGGTCGAAATCCGCTCGAGATACTCGTTCTTTCGAGGAAACAACTCGTCCAGAAGAGCGCTGATTTCGGACTCCGGCGCATACCGAAGCTCGAAACGGCCCAGATCCAATTCGTGCAGCAGCCGGCTTACTTCTGGATGTGTTGGATCGGGTGTCACGAATACCATTCGTCCCGCTCCTGTGTCAAAATCAATCACGTGCTCGAAGGGAAGAAGCAGCAGGTCGAGAAGGTCCTCACGCTGATTTTCCGCAACGGTGTCCATAGTCAGAATGACGAAATCGTAGTCTGGGCGTCCGTTTCCAATCTGCTCCTGTTTGAAGGCATACACGCGAGCGGCTTCTTCATAAACGGCTTCCCTGTTCACCTCGGGCTGATCACCCAACACGCGCCAGAGTGCCTCACGACCCCCGTTCGCTTGCCAGTCGGCAATGGCTTGCTGAATTTGTTTTTCGTTTGCATGACCGCTTCTCAGCAGAGATCGAACAACGCGATCGCGCGAAGCCGGAGCAAGGATCGAAGGAAGGTCTCCATCGTCATCATACGCGGGGATCATCAGGACGTCGGTTGGCTCTTGATCATCGCTGGCATCATTGCCGAGGTCATTGCTGAGGTCATTGCTGAGATCATTGCTGTATTCATCGAATACAGGCATGCCATCGCCTTCGATGGGGTAGTTCGTAGGGGAATCCACAGAATCAGGAGTTATTTGAATAATTTTTTCCCGCTCATCTCCAGATTCCATGCCGTTATTCGACTCTGAACCTGATTCCTGAGAATCTGTAGATTCGGCGCTTAAACCCCCTTCTGTTTTATCATTCCGAGACTCATCTGACGCCTCGTCAGGTTTCTCATCGGTATCGGGCTCCAAGGCGGATCCCAAGCCGAAGGGTGAACTTGTGGTCAACCATCCCCTGACCGTCTGGATACGCTCGGTAACCTGGCTCATCTGAGCGAACAGGCAACCACCCTCAATTTCACTCGCCTTGAGATAGTCAGAAATCGTAGCATCACTCGGATCGTGTGTTACGAGGATGAGCTTGTTTGTTGACTCGTCCGGGGATGGTTCCAGATCCACAGGTAGCAGTCCGTGATCCAACAGGTCTGCAAGTTTCTCGGCGGTCAGGAATGTTACGAGTTCATCCACCAGTTCCCGTGTCGGGGCTGCATCCAAATACGTGAATGCAGAAAAACCTGAACCTTTTGCGACAGCTGCAAACACAGCTTCACTGTTCACGCCTTCTACCCTCGCTACAGTCCTCCATAATTCTTCATCGCCTTCCCTTTCCTTGAGCGCCTCAGAAACCTGGTCTATATTGACAATACCGCTCTGGATCAGTGATAACGTTGTCGGATCCTCGATAATTTTTGATCCGTCTTCCGGGGCCTCACCGGCCCTGTTTTCGCCCCCATTATCTCCTTCCTCTTCTGCTTTCGTCTCGCCTGCGGACGGAGCATCGACTGACTGTTCGGCTGCTGGAGATTCATCTAACGACATCGACGATAGAGAATCCATTAATTCATCGTCCGACATGTCCATCAGCTCGCCAAGGGCTTTTTCAAGCACGTCAGCTTTCACATCATCCTGAGGGTTCGGAGTCGAAGATTTCTTTTGAGCATTCTTCGGATCCTTTTTGAATCGAGATTTTCGTGACGTTTTTGATGACATCGTTTGTTACCGTTTTTCTCGGTCTTCTAATAGTTCATGAAGTCCTCGCTCGAAGGAGTGATCAGAGCGATTTCAGATGAGATGATCGTCAACGCCATAATCGCGATAGTGATGACCACCGCAACGAGTGTCTGAATCATCTCGACCGTTGATGCCAGTTTCAACGTCGTTTCCTTTTCGTAATAGTCTGCCATTTGACGAGCGCTGTTGCGCACGTTACCGGTCTCTGCGCCACTGCGATAGCGCGCGAGCACCATCGATGTGAAAACGCCAGAGGCGTCCATGGCTACGACCAGCTCCGTACCCTGTGCCACCATCATCGGAATCGTTACCGTCTTGATCTGATATTCCATGTACTTATTGCCGCATGCCTCCGCTGCAATGCGGATGACGGGAATGTTATCCCCACTACCGGAGTAGAGAACAGCGAAGACGCGACAGAAAATTTCAATATTCAGCTTGTGAAGAAGACTTCCGATCACCGGAAGACGAATCAGGTGCTTATGAATGAGAAACAGACCTCGTTTCGATTTGATAAAAGCAATGATCGAACCCGTAATAATCGTGAGTACTAGAAGGACCCAAACATAATTGGTGTCCATCCAATACGAGAACGCGAGCGTTTTCTGCGTCAATGGAGGAAGTGTTATGCCAAATCCTTCAAACAGTCCTGCGGTTTCCGGGAAAATGACCCATACGTACCAAACAAAGACCGCTATCAGTACGACCATGGTAATCATAGGGGTTACCATGGAACTCTTGATACTTCTCTTGAACTCGTTTTGACGCTCGAGGAATTTGGCCGTTGCTTCATAGATTTCGGCCATATTACCGGTTTGGGATGCGATGCCAAGCATGTAGGCAGTAAACTTGCCCAACATGTGCTGGTGCTTCATGAAAGCCTGCTGAGCTTCCATTCCGCCCTTGAGGTCAGCGTTCAGATCACGAATAACCTGCTTGAGACTTGTAGACGAAACGTCGTTTACAAGTAGGTTTAACACTTCGTCGAATGGAAGTTTTTCTCGGAGCAGATTGGCCGAGAGCCGAACGAACATGATCATGTCGGTTGTCGGCGGCTTTCTCTGGTGGGAGAACAGCTTTCGATTGACCCTGAGCACTTCAAGGCCCATCTTTTCCAGTGCTTTCTCAATTTCTTCGGATGAGAAGGCCTTCTGCTCTCCGTTCATGACCTTTCCGTTCGCGTGTCGCACGCGATACAGATAGAGCTCTCGAGGCTGGAGCGTCCGTGGGCGGAACGTGTGTTTTTCAGCCAGATCGTCCACTTTTTTCTTGGCGGACTTTTTAGTTCCTGCAAAGACAGATCCCTGAACGGGCTGTCCATCCGGGCTGACGCCTGTAAATTTGTATTCCTTTACTGCCATTGCTTAAACAAGGCCCCGCGAACATGAGGGGTTTAGAGGTTGGTTAAGGGGTTGGAATAGTGTACGTACCGTCGTATTTCACGTCGGTCGAAAGGACATCGTAATCGTTCACGTACGTGCGTGCACCGATATTCGGATACCGCTTGGCCACACCCGTGATCTCCAGTTCGAGCGTCGACGGGCTGTTCAGCGCGTAGTACGCATCATCCGTCTCGGCCTCCATGAACAGCTCTGCGAAGCCGTTCGTATTAAGACCCGAGTAGCTCTGGTTGCCGCCGGAATACGGATCACGCTTGGTCTTCCACATGACAGCGGAACTTGCGATCTCGAGGTTTCTGCTTACGAGATTATCCGCCTGATTCTTTTTCAGCTGGTCCTGTACTGCAAAGAGCCCGGCCATCACCGCTACTCCTACAATGATAATTCCGATCACCAGCAATAAAAGTTGTTGTTGTCCCATGGTATCTAAGTCCTTGGCTAACTACCTAAAATGACCCCAAAACAGGGCATATCGACTATGCTGAGTATCGACAAATCGGGCAATGTCTTAATGAAGGACACAAAAAAAGGCGGCCCCGCGTTAGCGAGGCCGCCTCTTTCGCGAATCCACCGTTGAAGGTGAATAGCGCGATGTTCATCCCGGTGACTTAGTTGACCTTAGTCGTAATGTCACTAGGCTGAGTTCCGGCTACGGTGACGACAACTAGATTGAGTACAGTTGATCCGTCAGTTTCGTAACTGGTGGCCGTAATCTTCAGAGGACCAGCGACCTGATCTGAAAGCGCATAAATCGCATTCAGGTTCTCATACTCAGTAGCTGTTGCGGTAGCGGAGCTGTACGGCTGATCACCGGTCTGGTAACCCATTTGATCAAAATTAAGTCCCGTCCACTTAACGGCACTGGCGCCACCGCCGAAAGCGGCCGGCTTAAGCTTCCATGCCTGCGCGTCACTCGCGATACGGATAGCATCGTTAACGATTGCGTCAGCATTAGCCTTTTTCTGATTCTCACTAAATGCCTGAATACCAACAACGACGGCAAGACCGACGATAACGATACCGAGCACCAGGAGAAGAAGTTGCTGTTGACCCATTGGTGAACCTCCTTGGTCTAATTAGCATTTGACGTACGCGGTTAGGGCGTACGACTTTCGAACAAACCGATCTTTGTGCGATATCGACGAACGCGCGTCTGACTTAAGCATTCGAACTGTTAAGATAGTGTGAAGGTATCCGCGCGAATGTCCCAATTCGTTCAAGATTCGCAGAATTACGCAACACACCGCCGAGCGGGGCGTAAACTTTACACGGTTGAAGAATTATGCACTCGAGAACAATAACCGGACTAAAAAATGACTGGAAAAGACCGCGTAAAAATCAACCTTGAGGAAATCAAGGTGAAAGGCAATCAGCTTGTCGACAAAATCAAGGAGGTCATCGAGGAAGGAAACGCACGTCGTGTAAGTATCCGGAAGGACGATCGGACATTGCTTGAATTTCCACTCACTGTGGGCGTAGGTGGTGCAACAGCGGCTATTTTCTTTACCCCTGTGCTCGCCGCCGTCGGTGCATTGGCTGCTCTAGTAACAGATGTATCAGTCGTTATTGAACGTGAGCACGATGATATCGAGATTGTAGAAGAGACGGAATCTTCCGAGGCAGAATAGATCGGGCACATTCTCGATTGCGTGCAATCAGCGTTAGACGGATTAACAACGCCTTATGGCAGATGCAAGTGCCGGTGAGTCTATTGCGCAGGCTAAGACTATCGTTTCGTTTGATGATATTCATTTAGCGTCGGAAGCACTTTTCGGTATTGCCCATCGGACCCCCGTTTTGACGTCAAGCACGCTTGACCGTCTAACGGGGGGTCAGGTTTTTCTGAAGTGCGAAAACTTCCAGAGAACGGGTTCCTTTAAATTTCGTGGTGCATACAACGCGCTTTCCAAGCTTGATTTGGATCAGAAGAAGCGTGGCGTCCTGACTTTTTCTTCCGGGAATCACGCACAAGCCGTCGCCCTTTCCGGCTCCATACTGGGTATCCCTACGACCGTGATCATGCCCAACGATGCCCCGGAAACAAAGCTGGAGGCCACGAACGAGTATGGTGCTGAAGTCGTTGAGTATGATCGGAATGTTATTACGCGAGAAGAACTGGCCCTCCGCCTGTCAGAAGAGCGTGGTCTCCCGATCATTCCGCCGTATGATCACAAAGATATTGTTGCGGGCCAGGGAACAGCCGTTCTTGAACTTATTTCCGACTACCCAGACTTGGACCTCGTGCTGACTCCGTGTGGAGGCGGAGGCCTTCTTTCGGGTAGCGCGATCGCAGCGAAAGGTCTTCATCCGGGATGTGTTATCGTGGGTGTAGAACCGGCCACTGCCGATGACGCGACCCGCTCGTTCCGGACCGGGGAGCTTCAAACCGTCGTAAATCCGAACACCGTGGCGGACGGTGCGCGAACTCCGTATCTGGGCAAGATCACTTTTCCGCTCGTGCTGCAATATGTTGACGATATGGTCACCGTCTCGGAACAATCTATACTGAAGGCGATGTTTTTCCTGTGGACCCGGATGAAATTGGTTGTGGAACCGACAGGTGCGCTTGCCCTCTCGGCGTTACTCAGTTCTACGATCGAGGCAGATGGGCGGCGGATCGGTGTCGTCTTGAGCGGAGGTAATGTCGACGTACTCCAGGCCGCAAAGTTGTTTGAAGCGATTGAGGGTTGACTGTGGAGCCGCCTCCCTCCTCTTTGGAACTTTCTCTCGACGCACTTCGAGATTATTTGGATCCAGTTGTCGAGCGCTACGAGAGGATCGAGTTTATCGACTCGGATCCAATCTCCATCCCGCATGGTTTCGACGACCCGGCAGATCGCGAGGTTATTGGATTCTTCTCCGCGTTGCTCGCCTGGGGACGAAGAGATCTCTTGCTCCGAAAGCTGGAAGAACTCTGCGAACGAATGCGCTTTCGCCCGTATGAATTTGTTTTGGATTTTGATGCCGGTCGGGATTCGAGCGCTTTAAGCGGGTTCGTCCATCGAACATTCAATTCGGACGATGCCGTGTGGCTTTGTATCGCGCTTCGTGTGGTACTCAGCCAGCATGGGTCTCTAGAAAAACTCTTTTCTTCCTTTATTGACCCGAACTCGCCCGATCTGAGCTCTGCTATTGAAGGCCTTAGTAGAACCCTCCTGCAATCTCACCCGGAAATGCCCCGTCGAATGCGCAAACATCTGGCTCGGCCGTCCACCGGAAGCGCATGTAAGCGTCTTTGTCTGTATTTGAGATGGATGGTTCGGTCCGGTCCCGTCGATCTCAATGTTTGGACGTCCATCGACAAACAGTGGCTACTGCTTCCTATTGACGTCCATTCGGGTCGTCAAGCGCGGGCCATCGGCCTTCTTGACAGGAATGCCAACGACTGGAAAGCGGTTCAGGAATTGACCAAAGCGTGCCGCGAATTGGACCCGGAAGACCCGGCGCGCTACGATTTCGCATTCTTTGGTACCGGTGCCGCGGGGGAAACACTCGCCTTCTCAAATATTACTCAATAATGGTCGGCAATGTGCCGTCCGATTCCATGATAGGCGCGCTGGTGATAGACGACTGGGCGACCTGGATTTCCCTTTGAAACATCTTCTACCAGGCCAACCAGGATACTGTGGTCACCACCGGGTAGGATGCTGTACTGACTGCAATGAAATGTTGTTAGCGCATCTTTCAATACCGGTGAACCGTGTTCGCTGACATCATAGTCGATCGATTCAAACTGCTCGTCCCTGGAGATGTCTGCGCGCGCAAAGAGATCGGAAAGATACGATTGATCCTCTCGAAGCACGTGAACGACAAAGTGATTCGCCTTTAGAATCGCGTCGTGAATGGCGATGGATTTCTGGACATTGAAGCAAATCAGGGGTGGATCCAGAGAAAGGCTCACGAACGAACCGATCGTAATCCCCCAGTCGCCAGATTCATCCGCCATGGTTACGACGGTTACGACCGACGGAACGTTACGCATACCCTCAATAAACCGATCCGTATCAACTCCCTGCCCTTCCAGATAATTGGTTCGCTCGCTTTTCATGGGCTATCAGAGACAGATTTTGTGACCAAAAATTCGATTACTGACAAGAATCGAGTCTCCGTATTCAGGCCGTTGTATTCAAGTCGCATTGTTAAAGCCAATGTCTAGGAAAAAACATCTTTAACCCGATCGAAAAATGACTGCTCGTCTCGCTCCGTCGGAGGCTCAGGTGTGAACGATTCAGAGTTTCGCATCCCCCGGATGATTTCCTGTTCTTCATCAGTCAGGTGGTTCGGCGTCCAGACATGAACTCGAATCAATTGATCACCCCGTCGTGAGGTTTCGAGATCCGGAAGGCCACGGTTCCGCATCCTTAGAATTTTTCCAGATTGAACGCCCGGGTCAATTTGAAGGCGCGCACGGCCCTTGAGCGTCGGAACTTCCACTTCCGTACCCAGAGCCGCATCTGGAAACGAAAGAAAGAGCTCGTGATAGATATCCAATCCATCGCGCATAAAGTGCTCGTGGGGTTTTTCAAGAATCTCCACGCGTAAATGACCGGATTCTCCGCCTCTAACCCCTGCGTTGCCCGCTCCGCGAAGCGTAAGATAATGTCCTTCCAGAACACCAGGGGGTACCTTGACTGAAATGGTCTCCTCCCCGTGCGCCCGTCCTTCGCCGCCACAATCGACACACTTATTGAGTATGATTCGACCTTCACCGCGGCATTTCGGGCACGGCTGAACGTTTACGAATTGACCGAATACGGAATTGGTTACCTGGCGAATTTCTCCGGTGCCGGAACACGTGTCGCACATGGCATACCCGGTATCGGCGTTCGCTACACCTTTTCCAGAACAAGTTTTACAGGACAGGTTCTTCCCTACTTTGACTTTCTTCTCAGTTCCCTCTGCAATCTCTTCCAGAGTCAATGGCAGTTTTATCCGCAGATCGCTTCCAGATCGCCCCCCTCTACGACGCCGGCTCCTGGTCTGTGCACCAAAAACGTCATCAAAAACGCTTCCTCCGCTCCCGAAAATGTCACTGAACGCACTGAAGATGTCGTTGATGTCCTGAAAACCGGCGCCTCCCGACGCACCATTTCCGCGAACTCCCGCATGTCCAAATCGATCATACCGGGCACGCTTGCGACCGTCGGAGAGCACCTCATAGGCCTCGGCGGCTTCCTTGAAATTCTCTTCGGCTTCCTTATCTCCTGGATTCCGATCGGGGTGAAAACTCAACGCCAGCTTTCGATACGCCTTTTTCAGATCATCATCTGACGCTGACCGCTCTACCCCCAATATGTCGTAGTAATCTCTCACGATTCGTTTTGCTCACCTTCGGCAGACACCACGACCTTGGCATGTCGAAGCACTCTGTCTCCCATTCGAAATCCTCGCAGGATTTCCGAGATCACAACCCCTACTTCTTCGTCGTCACCAACGGCTTGTTGCATCACTGCTTCGTGTACTTCTTCGTCGAAGGGTTGGCCCACAACGTCTATGGGTACGACATCCATCTTCTTCAGTTCGTTCATAAGCTTTTGATAAGCCAGTTCAACGCCACTCTTCAGTGACTCGTATGCCGCGACAGCAGCAACGTCTGAATTCTCCAGGGCTTGATTTGAAGCCTCGATCGAACGGTGAAAATCATCAAAAACGTCGAGCAATTGCTGAATGACCATAATCTTTCCAAAGAGAACCATCTGACTTTTTTCCTGGTCGGTCCGGCGTCGGTAGTTTTGGAACTCAGCCGCCTGTCTTTGAAGTTGATCCGTGAGCTGCTCGAGCTCCTTCGTCAAGGATCTAAAATCTTTCTTAGAAACATTGCCATCTGCCGATTCGTCTTCCGCCGAATCAACAGACAACTCTTCCGCCTGAGAAGTTGATTTCTCTTCAGAAGGAGCATTCTGCTCAGGTTGTTCCGCGTCTTCGCCGTCCAACGTTTCTATGACTTCCTTATCTGCCAACGTGTTTCGTTGTCTTCTTTAAAATGGATAGATGTGTTTCGTATTGAATCGACGGCCCCGTAGAGGACATTAGGCGCGGTGTGCTTTTTGACCCGGCCAACTCATCAACAGGGCAACGCCTTCGACCAGCGCGATTACACGGGCATAGTCCATTCTGGTTGGGCCTACGATTCCGATCGTACCCTGCATATTGCTCCGATAATAGGGAGCCGTTACGACCGACAAACTTCGAATTCTTGTCTTGCGCTTATCCGTTGTGGTCATTTCACGTCCAATGTGAACCGTAGCACGACCGGGTATTACATGCTTTTCTTCCTTTGGATTTTCCAGGAGCCGTACGACCGAAGACTCATCGTCGATGAGCTCCATCAAATCGCGAATGGTGTCCGCATCGGTAAATTCCGGTTGGGAAAGGATATTTGTTGTCCCCTCCATCTCGATGGTTCGATCGGCGGATGCGTCTCTAAAAAGATGCGACGATTCATTGAGGATGAGCTGAACGATCCCTGATTCCTCGTCCTTCAGGTCAATGACCCGGGATATACACGTCTTACGTATTTCGTCGAGTTTCAATCCTGCGAGTCGATCGTTTAGAAGCTCTACAAGCCGATCCAACCGATCTCTTCTCAGCTCAACGGAAATATGCAACACGATCGTTCGAATCAGACCGCCTTCTACGCTCAGGACGAACATGACCCGATCCGATGCGACTGGAACAATTTCAAGCCGTTCAAGAACTCCTGTCGCAATGTGCGGACTAAGTACAACGCCGAGCAATTTGGCGAGGCGCGCCAGTAGCTTCGATCCTTCGCGAAACAAGGTTTCGGAATCATCGACAACGTCGGAGAGTTGGGCCTTCATGAGTTTCCGCTCTTCGCGGGTTACGATGGCCGAGTCCATGAGTGAATCGACGAACGTCCTGTATCCCAGATTTGTAGGGACGCGTCCAGCGGATGTATACGGATGTCCAAGGAATCCTTTGGATTCCAGGTCATTCATGGTACTTCGAATCGATGCAGGACTTATCCCCAGACCAAAGCGATCAGAAAGATATTTGGACC
>BTQE01000029.1:0-30142 GCA_036985715.1 Rhodothermia bacterium | reverse complement strand
TTCAGATGCCGAAGCATCCGAACAAATGGTCGACCGACTTAAAAGTGAATGGAGTTCACTTCCGGGAGTCGTCGAAATCGCCGCCGGTTCGTCCGGATTTGGACGATCGCTATCGTTCAGTTCCTTTGGTACGGCCGGTGGAGAGGCACATTCTCTCTTTATCACCCGCATCGACAGAAACTTTCTGAACGCGCTGGATCTGGATGTCCTTCAGGGGCGCGGATACGACGCCGAATACCCTGCCGCTGAAGAAGACGTAATTCTTGTCAATGAAGCCTTGGTCAAAGCTTTCGAATGGAATGAGCCGCTTGGCCGAAAAGTAGGAGAATTCGGCGAAATTGCTGGGGTCGTTAAGAATTATAACTTCAAATCGCTCCATAATGAAGTTGAACCTATGGTTCTGACTCTTTCTGGCGAAGGAGGTCGGCCATATCGGTACGTCTATGTTCGCCTTAACCCTGATCAAATAGCCACAACCTTGGCTTCACTCCAGATCGGATGGGAAAATATTCAACCCGATCGGCCGTTCAGCTGGTATTTTCTTGACGAACAGCTAGACCAACAGTACACGGCTGAGACTCGTGCCCAACAGTTGATTAGCGCAGCAACCGTATTTGCAATACTCATTGCCTGCCTTGGGCTGTTTGGCCTGGCTGCATATGCTGCCGAACGGCGAACAAGAGAGATCGCCATTCGAAAAGCAGTTGGCGCGAGTATTCCGTCTATGGTTGCGATGCTTTCGAAGGACTTTACCCAGCTCGTCATCATTGCAGCGTTTTTCGCGACACCCTTGACCTGGATCGTGATGCAACGGTGGCTTGAAGAATTTCCGTTCCGGATCGAGATGCGTCCCTGGATGCCGGCTCTCGCAGCCGCGATTGCTATTCTGATCGCCTTAGCCACGGTGAGCTACCACGCGCTGCGTGCCGCTCGAACGAACCCGATTGCAAGTCTGCGAAACGAGTGAGAATTGGTGCTTCCGCTCACCAGTGAAACGATTCCCTACCGACTTGCACCTCGTAGACGAATGTGCCGCACCGATTGAATCGCCGTGGTCACAAGACCATCAAAAGCGAGAGGATGCGCTACGTCTCTGCTCTCCGATGACGAATAGATTGGGCGTTCGGCTCGTGCTATTCTGGAAGATCATCCAATGCTCTTGATAGAGCTCGAACCGTCTGGCTTCTGAGCAACACGTCTACCGGAATGGACAAACCAGTCGTCGCTCGAATACGGTTCACTATCATCAGGGCTGTTATAGAGTCTCCACCGAGGTCGTAGAGATTCTCGTCCATACCGATCCGCTCTAGACCAAGTGCATGCTTCCAGATTCGAGCCAGAAAGACTTCCGTCGGATTTGCGGGAGGCGCGAGCAACTCAGCCGTTCGCGCTGGTTCGAACGATCCGCTCTGCAGTGAACGATGGTCGAGCTTACCATTCGACATCAAGGGAAGCGAATCAAGAAAAACGAAGTTCGCTGGAATCATATAATCAGGCAATTCCGCAGCCAAGTATCGACGGAGTTCCAAGGCCGAAACGCGGGAGCCGATCGCGACGACAAAAGCGGTAATTTTTTTCGGTCCGCCGTCCGTCTCGCGGGGCACTACTACGATCTGTTGAACGCTTTCGTGCCGTGCCAGCACTGCTTCAATCTCCGATGGCTCCACTCTGAACCCACGAATCTTGACCTGGTGGTCGATGCGTCCCAGAAGCTCGATCATGCCAGGTGAAAAGACCCGAACGCTGTCACCGGTCCGGTACATACGCCCACCTCTACCCGAGTACGGATCCGGGACAAATCTTTCTGCGGTCATATCTGGCCCGTTAAGATAACCGCGTGCGACACCCGGACCTGAAATGAAGAGTTCGCCTGTTGTGCCCTCAGGTACCTCCTGCATATTCTCATTCAATACGTAGAATCTTTTCTCCCCCAATGGTTTGCCTAAGTTTATTCTACCAGGAAGTTCACCAGGTCCGCACCACCTGAAAGACGCACTTGGCACCTCTGTGCTTCCGTAAATAACACTTAGCCGTGCATCGAATGCTTCGAGAGCACGCTCCTGCAGGTCGATGTGCAAGGGCTCTCCAGCGCATACGATATGACGAAGGTCCTTGCATCGTTCCAGATCCGGTTCCTGGAGCAGCATGCGCAGTAGGCTCGGCACGGCGTGAATCAACGTGATGCGCTCGCGCGCGATGAGATCTACAAGGTAGGCGGCATCTCTATGTCCACCAGGGCGAACGACGACAATCTTCGCGCCCCGAGCAAGTGGCCAGAAAATGTCGCAGAAAAGACCGCTGGTGGAAATTGTGGACTTCAGAAGCACGCGATCTGATTCATCCAATTCGAACTTGGGTTCCGCGCCCATCTGTCCGTCGATGCAGTCGCGATGAGTCTGAACGACTCCTTTGGGATTCCCTGTTGAGCCCGACGTATAAAAAACGCATGCCAGATCGTCACCAGTGATTTCTACCGCTGGCTTATCGGAAACCGTGCCTTCAGGCACATCGCGATCGAACCAGATGATATCGGCCGAAACGTCCGGCAGATGATACTGAAGTTCCTTCTGCGAGATGATCACCTCTATGCCTGCATGCTCAATGAGATACCGGATGCGATTCGCGGGATACTCCGGATCCAGAGGAACGCACGCTGCACCTGCTTTCAGGATGCCCAGAACAGCCACAACCAGCCCGTTCGAATGCTGAAGGTTGAGTCCGACCAGACTCCCCAGTGCAACTCCTCGATCGCGAAGAACATGGCCGAGCGCATTGGCAGCCTTCTCGAGCTCGCCGTAGCTCATTTCCGCCGTTTCGGAAATCAGCGCGACGCGATCAGGAGTCTTGCCGGCCTGAAGCTCGAATATCTCATGTAGAGTACTCGCTGAATATGTTTGCAATCGTGCCATGACGACGTTTAGAAAATCATTCCTGCGACCCACGCAATCCGAATCGCTCAGTAAACCGATCGATCTGAAGAGTCGAAATTTCGACCGTTTCGCAGTGTAGTGGCGCAGCCCGATATCCAAGATGTCTCAGCCGACGATATTGCGCCACACTGTCCTTCATTTTCACCGCTCCGATCGAACGAGGGCTGTCTTCGAACGCCGAACAGAGCAGCGCAGAAAGAACACAGCTCGTGATCCTCTCGGGATGACGCGTCGACATCTGCACGAAATCTGCAGTCTTGACGAAACGCGCCGACTCCGGAGGTACATAGCGCACATGCGTCATCGCGCGCGGTGTCTGCAATACACCTCCCTCCGTGACCATGATATCTCCGCGCTCGTGGACACGATTCAGCACTTCGGCACTCGAAAAACAGTGCGGGCTCGAATCGTCAACAACCAGTACGCCGGGCCGGAGACGATCGACTTCGACGACATCCGGCGCGTTGGTAGCCCCGACGATAAGAGTCGCATCGTAAAACCGCGACGGCAACGCACCTCGCGCAGCTATGATGTCTACATCGCCCCGAAAGGCCATCTGATTTATCAACTGCGTTTTTTCCGCCTCTAGAACATCGCGTTTACCGTATACGTCGCAGAGTAGAATACGTCGAGGATGAGGAAATATTTGCAGTATGAGGCGCAATGAGGACGCGCCGATCGAGCCCAGACCGAGGAATGCAACGCATTCATCCTCCATCGACCGCTTCGTAGCGTTCAGCAGATTATCCAACGCAAGCGCAACAGACGCCGCCGTCGTTTCATGACCGGTCGTGACTTCGGGAAAATCGCCGTCATCCGTCAGCGCGTTCCGGATCATCATTCCATAGCCAAACGCCGATGGGATGAGCCCGGCCAGGGACGCGACTTGCGCTCCCATGAGCTTTGCGTCCATAAGCACTTGTACAATCTGCCGCATAGCGTCATCGCGGTCTGTGTAGAGCTCATGGGAAAATCGCGGTATCGTTGCAATGGCGATCCGCCCGAGATGAGTCGACAGGATGGCGCTAAATCGATTTCTGCTATCAAACCATGAGCGTATGAGGTCGTCTCCCGGATCGTCCGGCTGATTCAGCAACCAGTCCGGTATATACGTCACGGTAACCGCGTCGATCGAATCGAGTTCGCCGCTTTCAACAAGGTCAAAAAGAGCGCGCTCTTCAACGATCGCTCCAGGCCTGTCGGCCGTCAACAAAGGAGCGTGCGGCCCTCGCGCTCCCGATCCCGCTGTGCGGCTAGGCTCCTCTTTCGCATTCAGCCGAAGTGAGGAATCCACTCGATTAACCGGCGCTATTACAGACGGAGCGCTGCCGTGCATGGCTTCCACATGACTGGCGAGGGCGGCGATCGTCGGGTGATCAAAAAACGGTCGTATGGATATGCGTTGATCAACCGCTTTCGAAATTCGCGCGATGAGCTGTGCAGCCATCAGCGAATCGCCTCCAACAGAAAAAAAGCTATCGTGAATGCCGATCTGACTGTGTTGGAGTACGTTTTGCCAGACAGCAGCGATTACTTTCTGCGTCTCCGTTAGAGGCGGTACAATCACCGCTGCCGGTTCAGCTGGATGCCACGAAGGCTCGGGTAGAGCCCACCGATCAAGTTTCCCGTTTGGCGTGACGGGAAATGTATCCATGATTTCAAGATGTGATGGAATCATCGGTTCCGGCAGCACGCTCGAAAGTGAAACAAGTATGCTGCGCGTATCCGCGTTACAACCTGCCCGAACCAGCACGTAGCCTGCAAGACGGTGATCTTCCCCGTTAGTCCAGATCTTTACTGCGGCCTCTTCTATCTCGTCGACCTCTTCCAGCGCTGCCTCGATTTCTCCGAGTTCGATGCGATGCCCGCGGACTTTGACCTGCTTGTCACGGCGACCCAGATAGACGATGGTGCCGTCTTCCTGTCTAAATACGCGATCCCCAGTGCGATAGAGCCGTCCGGAAGGGTCTGCGCCGAGGAAGTCGTCCACAAAAGAATTCCGCGTCTGCTCGGGATTGTTGATGTAGCACGTCGCCAGGCCATCTCCCCCGATGTAGAGTTCTCCCTCGACGCCAATAGGAGCCAGTCGACGATCATCGCCAATGATAAAGAGCGACGTATTGGATACCGGTATTCCTATAGGAATGTGATACTCGAGTTCGGGAATGTTTTCTACCATGAAAAATGATGCGAAAAAGGTTTCAGTCGGGCCGTAAACGTTCACGAGACGCCCTGGCGGACCATTCAGAAGCACTTCTCTCACCCATCGCGTATTCATTTGCTCTCCGCCGACATAAACCGTCTGTAATCCGGAAAAGAAGTCCGGCATCTGTCGCACTATCGTATTGAAGACCGTCGTTGTCAGATCGATGTGAGTAGTACCCGTACGTTCAATTTCGATCTTCAGCTCGAACGGGGAAAGCACGAGCATACGGTCTATCAACGCCAGTTCACACCCGTGAAGGAGCGCACCCCATATTTCGAACACGGAGAGATCAAATGACAAACTCGAGATCTGGGCGAATACGCTGCTCGGCAGAAGATCAACGTATTCAGAATCAAGAATGAAGCGGCTGACCGCTCGATGCATGATCACCGATCCTTTCGGATCACCCGTGGATCCGGACGTGAACATGACATATGCTGCCGAGCCACCGTCGACTACGTTCGTGCTTTCGAGAGCGGCCGTCTCGAATTCATCGACAAATACGAACGAGTCCCGTTCGGGGTCCAGCCCGCGCATTTCAAGTCCAATCTTCTGAACCAGTGAAGGTTGACCGATGAGCAGGCCAGCACGGGACTGCCGTATCATGTATTCGAGTCGGCGACGCGGATATACAGGGTCGAGTGGCAGGTAAGCAGCGCCCGCAGCCACGATGCCGAGAATACCAGCGATCGTGCTGATGCGCTGTTCACCCAGAATGCCGACGATGTCCCCATTCTTGATTCCGCAGTGCTGTAGCTCTGCTGCGATCGCTAGAGCGCGACGCCTGAGTGATCGATACGTACACGTCGAGCTTTCGCAAGAAACTGCAACGGCGTCCGGATTCGCCATAGCGATGTCTGAGAAAAGCTCCCAGAGCGATTTCTCTCTAGGATACGTAACCCTCGTATCATTCCAGGCCCACAGCAATTCGTTGCGTTCCGCGTCCGAGAGCATAGTCACGTCGGCGAGAGTGGCGTCACCGGTCGTTCCCAGATCCAGAAGAATGTTCTTGAAGTGGACCAGCAGGCGGCCAGCTTCCGTTTCAGTCAGGAGCGAGCGGTTGAACTCGAGATTCAGTCGGAGTAAATCGCTTTGATTTACGGAAAGCGCGATCGGAAAGCTGGTCTGTGTGACGACGCGGTAGCCGCTACCCCGGTCCGAGGTGGCGCCCTCTCCCACAGCCTCCTCCAGGTCATAATTTTCGAAGACGAGCAGCGAATCGAAGAGAGACGAACCCGACGAAATGTCGGCCCAGCGCTGGATCTGCGAGAGGGGAGTGCGCTCGAAGGACCTCATCCCAACCCACTGCTGCCTGACGTCCTTTAGCCACCGGGCAACAAGCTGGTTCGACTCCGTATTAATGCGCACGGGAACGGTGTTGATTAGCATTCCGACGGTTGATTTCGTGCCTTTCGGACCGCCGTTGCGACAGGCACGTACGGCCCCAAATACGACATCGTTCGATCCACTATACCGTGACAGAAGAAGAGACCATGCCCCCTGAACAACTGAATTAATGGTTACTTTCGCTGCTGCTGAGAAAGTACACAGGTGCTCTGTTTCGGCGCGAGACAAACCGATCTGCAGTTTAGATCGTCCCGAACCCTTGATTCCGTTTACACTCCGGGTTAGTTCTCCCGGCAAACGTGTCCGCTGAGAAAAACCGTTGAGAACGCCTTTCCAGTACTTCTCGGCCGGTTCCAGATTCTGCGAAGAACACCAGTGAGCATAGTCGTGATATGAGGAGGTGCGACCAAGATCAGGACGGCGACCACCAACAATCGCGTCGTAAGCGTCGAAAACCTCACGGAGAACAATCACGCGCGACCTACCGTCCAGAATAGTATGGTGGGTGGTCCAGATCAGTATCGGCTCCCACGAGGTCTTGCGAAAAACGTGAAGCCGCATCAACGGAGCATGATCGAGCTTGAAGCCGTGTTTGCGATCGTGTTTGAGAAAGGCATCTAGTTCACGACGCGAGTCGGCGTGATTCGACAAATCGCATACTTCGAATGGCAGTTCCAGTTTGTTGCCGCACGTCTGCAAAGGCGCGTCAAGCCCCTCCCAGGCAAACTGAATACGTAGCGCGTCGTGCCGCTCGAAGACGAGCCGCCAAGCGCCTTCGAATGCATCGAGATCCATATCTCTCGGCAGACGGACTTCCATCTGTTGGATGTCTGCGCCGTCATCGGCATGCAGCAGGTAATGCATGAGCATTCCATACTGAAGAGGCGTCAAAGGCGAGGAAGTTGGAATCCGAGAAGACATGGCGTGGAAGAGCCGGACAGAGTCGACTTTAGACGTAATATTAACAATAGTTTACTTCAAATTCATACGTATCCGAGTAGGCAGCTGCCTTACGCATAGAGATCGCATCTGCAGCTCAGTTGGTCCGGTCTTCCATACGATTCATGGAACAATCATCCTCTCCAGAGAATACCGGTCCGAAGGAGCTTCAGTCGCTCAAAAATCGCACCAAGTCATCCCGCTGATGCGGTCACGAAATCCTTGACCGAGCCGCAGCGAGTGTCATGATAACGTAATTTTCCCGGTGCGGACTATTGTGGAGGCGTACACCGTGTGAGCGAAGGACTATTTTGAGTGGCAGGTCCTTAACAGAACGCAGGCCAGAGTGGCATCGTATGTAAAAGGAAAGGGATGATCATCCCCTAGGTCTGTAGCAATGAGCATGACCTGCTCCCGACACCCGACGATTAGTTTTCACCGACCAAGTCTATAATCGACACCCACATTTCCGCGAGGGCTTCGGGGTGGCCCGAATGCGGAAGAACGTACGCAGCCGCCAGCCTATGATTGGTCGCGGCCAATTTAATGTAATCTCCGGGAGTGAATTTCTGGAGGTCGCGTCGGCATTGTAACGTCGGACTCTGGCAGAATTCGGCAGTGGAAAGTGGAACGCTTGCCAGCGTGTGACTCACGGAAAAGGAGCGGCCGTCCGGCGAGCGCGAGAGCAGCACCCTCGTTGCCATGGAATCCGCTTCGTAGCTCAGAAGCCACCAATTGCCGCTGCTCCATGCCACGGCCGGGTATCCGGATGTGGTCCCTGGTGCGGGGTGCGCCGACACGCCTGGCTCCGACCATCCGCTGTCCGCCGCGAAGTGACTACACCAAATCGTCCAAACGGAAGATTCGCCGAGGCCTCCCCGAGACCAGCAGGCGAGCAGATTTCCTTTGCCGTCACCCGCGAGGGTCGGAAGATCGATCGTTTCAGTCGTATCCGGGGCGGTGCCAATCAACTCAGGCTGCGAGAAAGTTCGGCCGCCATCTGTTGAGCTTGTGAGCAGGATTTGGGCGATCTCGCCGCCTCCGTCGTATTCGGTCATGCCGAGCCAGACGACATCCAGCGCCCCATTGGGTCCGACGGCGAGCTGTGCGCCCATGCCCTCGTCGGCGATGAACACTTCAGAAGAGAACGACTGGCCCTGATCGCCCGAGTAGCTGAGAACGAGTTTCCTGGTGATGGTAAAAGGTTCCGTGTCCAGTCGCACGGATACCCGGGTCCAGGCTGCGTACAGATTCCCGAGGAACGGACTACGCGGCATTCTGTCAGCAATGATCCAGGGTTTGTCGCTCACGTCAAAAGCAGTGGGCGAATATTCTATTGACTTTCCAAGGAGCGCCAGCGGCCGGGCTGATAGCCCCCCGTCCGATGATACCGCAAGTGCCAGCGCTGCATCGGGAATTTGGGTGCGAATCGAGTCCCCGGAAATTCCGAAGAAATATGCCGCCCCTTTGTGACCGAACGCGATGGATAGATCAGCAGCCATGGTGGGTGGTCTCGCGAGCGGGCGGAGCTCCAACTCCCCGCTCGTCCACGACTCGCCTTTGTCATTCGAATTCCACATCCAAAAACGGAGACCTCCGCGATTGTAACCCTCGCCGTACTGGGCTCCGACGATGATTCGATCCGGATTTTCCGGATCGATGGCAACAAACGGTTCAAAAACCGACACAGAATCGTCCGGAGCCGTCAGCTTCATTGTTGAAACGCTCAATGAGCCCGGTTCAATTGGGTCATTTACCCTGCAAGACGAGAGCGTCAGAAGCGGCAAAACTGCAAGGAGACCAATCATGTGTGGTGGTAATCGTAGAATACCTGTTATATCCACCGATCGATTGGCTTGGCGCTCTGGCGCGAGGTTTCGCATGTACTCAGAAAATAAAAGTCAGAGGGATTTGGAAAGATTGCACCTCGGACTTAGCTCTTTTCCGAGTTTTTTTCGATCCATTCCGACAAAAGTGTTTCGTCAACCGTTCCGTCTGCTAATCCCTCAATCACTGTGACTGTTTCTACTTCCTCAGGCGTAAACCGGTAGCCGTTCCTGAAGAGGAATGCGCGTACGGAAAGAAGAGCAGTTCTCTTGTTTCCATCGATGAATGCATGGTTCTTGGCTAAACCGAACCCGTACGATACCGCAAGTTCGAAAATATCGATCGCTTGATCGTACGACCACTTGTTTCGAGGTCGGGCTGCAGCACTCTCAAGAAGTGCTTCGTCCCGTAATCCTGGTGATCCACCAAAATACCTGAGCGAATCCGCATGAAGCATTTTAATCTGAGTCACTGTGAGCCAAATCGGCTCCCGCTTTGTTGAGGTCACTTGGCTAGTTCTCGAAATGCGTTCCTATGGGAGCGCATGAAATCCCTCGCATCATCCATAGTAGAGGAAAACTCCGGATCGAAAGGTGTTATGCTGATTCCGTCAGCAGTACTGGAAATGAATAATTCGTCGCCTTCCTTAATCGCCATTGCTTCGGCAATGGCCTTTGGAACGATAAACCCAAGAGAGCCGCCAATGCGTCTAACTTTTGTTTTCTGGTTCATGTAACAGCCCAATGTTTCTCTAGCACCGAATGTGAGTGAGCACTCAGACTATTTTCGGTACAAATTATGTTTAACTTAAGTTAAACTTCTAACTTTTGCAACGAATATTTCCAGATAATTGTTGCACAAGAGGATTGGTCGATCGCAGGCGTCGACGCTCCGCTACGAATAACGCGGGGGCTAACCAAAAATCGGATAACCGCTGGCGCTCGTCTCCTCGGCGTATAACTCAGAGAGTCGATCCGTCAAGGGGCCTCGTTTCCCATCACCGATCGTTCGGCCGTCGAGTTTCGTGACCGCAGCGAGCTCGCCCATGGTCCCGGTGCAGAACATTTCGTCGGCGCGGTAGGCTTCCATTTGCGAAATCCGATTCACCTCGCAAGGAATGTCATTGGCTGAGCAAAGATCCAGTACGGCCTGTCGCGTTATGCCCTCCGGACAGGCGTCCGTAGTGCTCGTGTATACCTTTCCTCGTCGCACGATAAACACGTGTGTCCCATGCGCTTCTGCAATGAATCCGTCCTTATCAAGCATCAGGGCGGCATCGGCTCCCGCCACATTTGCTTCGATCTTCGCCATGATGGACGGAAGCAGGTTGTTGTGGTGAATTTTGGGGTCCAAACAGTCGGGTGGAAATCGCCGGACGGAACTCGTGATGAACGCCAGCCCCTCCTTCGAATACACAGGCGGCTTGAACTCGGCGAGCACAATGAGTGTGGGGCCCGACTGATTGAGCCGCGGGTCCATACCTGACGTAATCTTCTCCCCTCTCGTGAGCGTGAGGCGAATATGCACGCCATCTTCCATCCAGTTCGCATCGAGCGTGCGCCGGATTTCTTCAATGATCTGCTCGTTCGTGGGTATCTCTTCGAAGGCCAGCGCCTTGGCTGAACTGCGGAGCCGCTCCAGATGTTCGAGGAGCCTGAAGATCCTTTTGTTGTAAAGCCTCAGTCCTTCCCACACCGCGTCGCCGCCCTGCACCGAGCTGTCAAACGGACTGATGCCCGCCTCGCCTCGGGGCATCATCTCGCCATTGATGTTGACGATCAGCTTCGCGTTTCGATCGTCAAGTTGTTGTTGCATCGTCGTTCTCAGATTGCTTTCCCTTTCGTAGCCAGAAATAACTGACCGGCAGTCCGGAAGCTACGAAGGCAAAATCGATGAGCGATTTCTCGAACTCGAAAATGATCCGAACGATCAATAGTCCTACGACGCCCACAAGATAGATGATCGGGAGCCACGGATAGAGCGGCATCTTCCAGGAGATATCCTCACCGATCTTGAGTCGACGCAGCTTGAATATGGCCAGGGTTGTGAGCGTATAAAAAATCAGAATGGCGAAAACCATTCCGGCCGCTATGGTCTCGAAGGATCCACGGATAATCAGTATGACGCTCGCCCAGCCGCAGTGGGCCACGATCGCGCGAGTTGGCGTACGAAATGTCTCGCTTACATGATCGAGTGTCTTAAAAAACAACCCGTCATGCGCCATGGCATAGTACACGCGCGTGGATGACATCATTGTCCCATTAATACTACCAACCGCTGACACGATGGCTAGAATTGCGATGGCGCCAGCTCCCACAGACCCAATCAAAATCGTGGCCACGTCGGCCGCTGGTGTCGTGGTCCCTCGCATGCCCTCCATCCCGAGGGCGTAGTGGTAGGTGCTGATCATCACCCAGTAGATGGCAATGATGATGAACGTCCCGATGGCCATGGTCTTGGGAATCACTTCTCGGGGATTGGTGATTTCTCCTGCCACATAGCCCACGCGATCGAATCCAATGTGAGTGAAAACGATCAGCATGAGCGCCGCAATCAAGTTTCCGAAAGGACCCAGGCCAGTTGTTGTGGGAAGCGTAGTGCCCAGTAGATTGGCTGCACTGGACAGAAAGAAAACCCCTCCCGCCGCAAGCGCGACGAGACCAACCACCTTGATCAACGTCGTGACTTTCTGAAACAGACTGGCCCATTGGACACCGACATAGTTGAACACGCCCAGGCCCCAGATAACGCTTAGCGCCACAGCCATGTGAGCCGTCGGACTGAGATCAAAAAAATACCCCACATAATCCGCCGCGACGATCGAGAGCCCTGCAGCCGCACTGGTTCGGATAATAAAAAGCTGTGACCACCCGAACATGAACCCGACGAATGGACCGAAGCACGTTGTTAAATAAACGTACTCTCCCCCGGTTGAAGGAACTCGCGTACCCAGTTCCGAATAGATCAGCGCGCCGATTACAATGAAAAACGCGACGCCGATCCAGGCCACCGCGATCTCCGAAAACGATGAGAAATACCCAGAGATGATCGAAGGCGTCGAGTAGATACCCGAACCAATCGTGATCCCGATAACGAGCGCAATACCATCCGTAAGTCGGAGTGCCTTCCGAAGTTCGGGCTGTTGGGTCTGGGACATTGATGTTCCGCGGCTATCAGGCTCTGAGAAGTGGAAAAGAATAACCACGGCGTTGCCAAACGACAAACTTCAAGGCGTGCACTATATTTAGCTTTACAGCGCCCGTTTTTCCCGTATCCGCTTACCGGAAACCCTCAACTGTCATGCGCATTGCTCGATTTCTCACCGCTTCGCTATTAGGCCTTTTTCTTCTCTTGCCGGCCTCGTCTCAGGCTCAAGTCGACTCGACTTATTCGGCGTTTAAAGAGCTCGGCAACGATTTCTGGACCTGGCGCGCGTGGAATCAACCCGTCTCGGGCGATGACATAACGCGGATCGAACGCCCCGAGGGCTGGCTACCCGACTGGTGGCCTCAGAGTGTTCGGACGCGGCAGATGGAACTCGCAGCATATCAGGATCAGCTTGCAGCTGCAGATTCGAGCGGATGGACCATCCCGCAACAGGTAAACTATAGACTGCTCAGTTCGGCGCTCGCCCGGGTCGACTGGGAGCTGAACATTAACGCCGACTGGCAGAGAAATCCGCTCTTCTACGTCCATCAGACATTGGGGTCGATTTTTGACCTGCTCCTTGAACCCCCACCGTTTACGGAAGGCCGGAGCAACGACATTATTGCCCGACTTGAACACATCGGGACTACCGTCGAGTCGGCAAAGGTTAATCTGGATAAATCTGTACGGGTGTTCGCAGAGCTTGCGATTGAGGAACTGGAACAAGCCGGTCCTCGGCTGGACGAGTTTGAGCGGACGATTTCATCGCAACTCGTCGGTGAGAGCGCCTCGCGCCTCGAGTTCGTCGTTGGCGTCGCAAAGGAGTCCCTGGAGGATTTTCGAACGTGGCTCGAGCGCGGCCTGGCTTATATGTCCAAAGACACGGCACTCGGCCGAGACGCGTATCAGTTCTTCCTGAATTACGTCGCGCTCATGCCGTACTCGCCCGAAGAACTCTTAACGATGGCGCGTTTGGAATGGGAACGCTCGGTCGCCTTTGAAACGATTGAAAAGCAGCGCAACATCTTCGTGCCGGAGCTCCCCTTGGCCGCGAGCCAGGAGGCGCAGGTCGAGACCAACCGGCAAGATGAATTGGCGGTCCGCGCTTTTCTGGAGGACAACGGCATCCTTACGGTCCCGGTTTGGCTGCAACATTACGAGAATCTTCCCTTGCCCGATTACCTGGCCCCGTTTGCCCACCTCGGAGTCATAGACGACCTGACCAGCCCATCGCGACTCGGCGAAAACGGTGTCAAGTATATCCGGCAGCCGTCGCTCGATCTCCCCTATTTCTCCCTGGCTACGGCCCGCGATTCCAGACCGATCCTCGTTCATGAGGGTATTCCAGGGCATTATTTTCAGCTCGCCTTATCGTGGGCGCAGCCAGATACGCTCCGCCGATATTACTACGACTCGGGCGCCAACGAGGGTATCGGTTTCTACGCCGAGGAAATGATGCTCCAGGCAGGATACTTCGACGACAGTCCCAAGGCACGAGAGATCATCTACAACTTCATGCGCCTTCGAGCGCTCCGCGTTGAAGTCGACGTCAAACTTGCGACTGGTGAATTCACGATCGACGAAGCCGCTGATTACCTGACCGAAACCGTCCCGATGGACCGCACCACGGCTGAGAACGAAGCCGCCTTCTTCGCATCAACTCCCGGACAGGCCATCACATATCAGATCGGAAAAATCCAGATCATCAAGTTCATGAGTGACGCCCGCTCGGCTCTCGGTACGGCATTCAGTCTTCGGGATTTCCACGACTTCGTCTGGGTGAATGGTAACGTGCCTATTGCGCTTCAGCGCTGGGAATACCTGGGTCTCCGCGACGAAATCAACCGGCTGGATGGGCGGTAGGCTTGTGATAATTAGAAAATGCGTACGAAGCGTTACACGGCCCTGATCATGGCCGGTCAGCGCCCAGGAGAGAATGACCTCGTCCGGGATACTGGAGCTCCGCACCGATCCTTCGTAGATATTCGAGGCGAGCCCATCATGACGGTTCAATATCTATTAAGGAGTCTTTCTCTGAAGGCTGCTTTCAAGAAAGCGTCCGCCGTTCTTGGCGTTAGCATCCACGCGGTCAAGATGCCCTTCGCAGAAGCCGCGGTAGACGTTGACCGGGTGAGCGATCTGGAACTGGTGCTTGCGATTCTTGAGGAACGAGCTGCAAGTACGGAATAGATTGAACCCTGCCAGTTGCTAAGTTTCGAAGACGGTCCGGACTGTCAGACTAATTACCACACCCTTCGTGATGTACACAATACCAAATACTCGGAACACGGTTGGTCAATCCGTGTTGGATTACACGTGTAATACACGTGTAATTTAGTCTACTCATGCAGAAAAAACTTACAATAACCATCGACGAGAACGTATATGACGGCCTTTATCGTGTCATTGGTGCAGGAAAAATCAGTCAGTTTATCGAGCAGATGTTACGACCACATGTCGTTGGCGAAGATCTCGATTTGGCCTATGCAGAAATGGGACGAGATGAGGATCGCGAAAAGGAGGCCCTGGAATGGATAGAGGCGTTCATAGAAGATATCGACGATGAAACGAGGTGAAGTATGGTGGGTGCGGTTTGGCCCGGGAACGGGCGGAGAAATTAGAAAAACGCGCCCGGCGATTATTGTCAGTAACGACGCTTCCAACCGATATCTGAATCGGGTTCAAGTTATTCCACTTACTACTCGATTGAAATCGACGTATCCAAGCGAAGCTATCGTAACCGTCGCCGGAACTCAGAACAGGGCCATGGCTGATCAATTGAGTACGGTCAGTAAGCAGCGCCTTGAAAAGAAAGCAGGGACGATTACCGCTAGAGAGATGCACGAAGTTGATCGGGTTCTAAAAGTTCAGCTAGATCTAAGTTGAAATTCCCCTACCCCTCCAACCTCGCATCCAGCGTAATCTCCGTATCCAGGAGTCGTGAAATCGGACATCCTTCCTTAGCTCCGATTGCCACTGCCTGAAACGACTCGTCATCGGCTCCGGGTACGTTCGCCACAGCCACCAGGTGGACGCTTGTGACGGTCGGGCCGTCGTCGAGCATTTCCAGCGTAACGGTAGCGGTTGTTCGTACACTTTGGGGATCGAATCCTGCGTTCCCTAACTCTGCCGAAAGCGCCATCGAATAACAGCCGGCGTGGGCTGCACCGATCAGTTCTTCCGGGTTCGTGCCGATCCCTTCTTCAAATCTGGTTTTGAAGGAATACTGGGTGTCTTTAAGGACGCCGCTGGCGGCTGACATCGTTCCTCTTCCCTCTTTCAGGCTTCCGGTCCATTCTGCGGACGCTTTGCGTTTCATAACTCGGTCGTGGTTTGTTGGATGATCGTTCGGGTGTTTCACCTACGAAGATCGAAAACATCTTTTAAAAAAGGGTTACAGACGGGAAAAGAAACAGGGAATTCGAGCGCGTAATCGGATACAGACGCGCGAATTAAACGGGAAAATGTGGGTTTAACAAGCTGAATCCGTAGGAATTCGACTGTCAAACTGGCAGATTTAGACCGTCCAGGAATCCGCAGGTAGCACCAGGGTGTGTGATCGAATGAAGGCTGTATCGCACTACGAACAGATTTTGACAAAATGTCGGATTCATTCACATCCGCGACCGCCTCGAGCCCGGACATGTTAATCTAGGAAAGCATTCGAAGACCCGGCGACCTCATGATCCCGTCGACATAGAGGTGACTCCGGCTCATAGGAAAGTAGTCGGAGTGTCGGTAGCGTGACCGCTCTGCCTGCAACGGCCCGATCGGACATACCTAATTCAAGATTACGAGCTTTTTGCTTTGCTCGACCGTCGTTCCGTCGGACTGGTTCGCTTTCATTCTGAATAGGTACATGCCGGAGGGCATATGGGCTCCATTAAACATGACTTCGTGATCTCCTCTGTTCATAGACGCCTCCAGCAACGTGGCCACTTCGCGGCCCAGGATGTCGTAGAGCTTTATCGTCACGTCAGCCGGTCGCGCCAGGTAAAACGGGATTCTGGTGTTCGGAAAGCCCGGATTTGGATAATTCTGCGAAAGTACAGATTGATTCGGGATCGTTCCCAATTCCTCTTCGGCGGCCGTATTGGATGTGTTGGCAGATATGATAGAGTCTTCCTGGACGAGCATTTTACCGTCAACACCAAAGTGGTCGGAGTGATAATTCACGATAGCCTGCGTCTTCCCAATAATCCCTTCGCCGGACAGATCAATATTCAATCCCATGGCAGAATACAGGAAGTTTGCAGACATTTCTCCGCTGGTCGAGTTTATAAGCGTTCCGCTCCAATCAGTAGCCCCAAATGAAAACGACTGTCCGCCGTCTCCGCTTTTTGTTAGCGTGACACCCCGCTTCCCATTCGGATCATCAATCGGCATTACCTCTACGGTTTGAGTTTGATCAGAGAACGCACCGGTAAAAAAGACAAGTATCATGTCGAAAAATCCAAATACGTTGGTCGCTTCAATGTATCCGTTTACAGTTCCGTCTGCCCGATTTGACAGATATCTCACGATTATGGAGAAATCTAAACCTCCATTTTCGTTCTGACCGACGCCTTTCCAGATCGCTTCGTAATCTGAATAATTGAATCCGTTAATCTGTGGTGGCCAATCGATATCGGTGAAATTTATGTTGTGCGCAAAAGGAACGACATCGCTACCCATCGCAGGGGTAAGCTCTACCCGCCAGGCATGATCGACCGGCGGGGCGTCGTAGGCTCCATTTCCGTTTCTGTCCGCATAGAAATCGATATCGTAGTTGTGATCCTTCAACAACACGTTCAGGGTCATGTCGAAGCCGGAGGCTGGAATTGCGTCCAATCGTTTTCTACCCACTTCCCGGTCTCCATTCTGGTCGACAACGCGAATCTTGAATTCGTCTCCAATGTGGACATCCATATCAGTAAACCGCATCGTCAAGAGCGGTTCGCTGAAATCATCTTCTCCCACAAAAGTCAGGCGCGCATCCCCAATCAATTCTCCGTGATTACCGTTGACGGAGAGATCGCGAACATCATTGGTACCGGCCGCGCCAACTCCCAAATCCTCCAGTTGCTCGAACTGGTAGTACGCCGCAAGACCGCTTGCTGGATCATCATAGATTGATGCGTCCAGTGGATTCAACATGTCTGCGACGATCTCCTCCCGGCTTCGTGCGACCTTCCAGATTCGGACCTCATCAATCGAGCCTTCGAAAAAGAAAGATGGATCCGCAATCGCATTTGAGGGAACCGCGCCGATTCCCAAGTTGGCATTGTTTTCGAGCGATTCTGATACAGCGTCGAAGCGTTCTTGCATTAATTCGCCGTCCACATAGACCGCCATGCGGGTTCCATCTCGCACGAACGCGGCGTGATGCCAGACATTGTCATCGTAGAGCCTGGTCGGCGGTGAAATAACGGAGAAAGCCGGAAGCGCTGGAGACCACGTGATTGTCCACACCTCTCCAAAGTTGACAAACATCGCATATCCAGATGGCCCTGTGGCGACCTTGTAAATGAGTCGCGTCTGGGCGTTCTTGGTTGTCTTGAACCAGGCAGAAAAAGTAAAGTCATCACCGGCTTTGATATCCAGACTTTCATGGTCCGGAACGTCTACAAAATCGCCGTCTCCGTCTAGAAGAAGAGCATTCCCGAAGTTGTTCTGCGCAGAAGAAACAAGTGCACTGAACAGGAACAATGCGATGAAAAATGGAACGAATTTCATTGCTCGGTCTCTCACGGTAAGGATTGATTGAGAGTCGTTCGACGTACTCGCGCTCTGGGTAGATCGCGTGTGCCGGAGTAGTAGGTAGAGAAACAAGATCGAAATGTCAATTGGCGGCCGGAATCAACGTCTCGGTACTCTAGCGCTCAGCGAAGGGATGCTCGTCTACCAGAATGATTACCTCACGCCGGTAACCGGAGCCTTGCTCTTCAATTCCTCGAACCAGTTCACCGTCACTTTAATCGAGCCGACCGATTCGGCTGTGTCGATTCGATCACCCAGGTCTGTAAGATAGATAGCATTGCGTTCGGGCTGAGGGGCAAACCCGGTTATCGGCACTGATCTAGTGAATAGAATCGATGCTTGATCAATTGTCCTAAATCCTCCGGAGGTCGAAACGGCAACTTGGTAGAGAGACCGCCCACGAGCGTAATAAATTCGTGAATCGTCCTCGCTCCAATTCAGCGCATCTACCTTACCATCAGAAATGATCCATGGCCCTAGACCGTCAGACTTCATGACAAATAACTGAGACCGATTTGCGACAGGTGCGTCAATGGCAACAAATTCTGACGACGGATTCATAGCGAGTCTCATGGAAGTGCGCGTAACCAGTCCAGACCAGATTTCTGTTTCGGTGCCATCATCGAATGCATGAACGACAACGGCGACTGGCGTCGATTCATCCTGGCCCCTTCTGACGAAAACCAGGGACGATTCGTCCATCGCCACATCGAACGTGCTCTGGCAGTATACCGAATCGACGATTACAGTTGGATCAAATGGACCCGATCTCGGAACGCTGACGACCTCACACTCGTCGCTGCTCGTTGGAGAAAGGAAAAAACCAGCCGGGAGATTTGATTCCGACGGACGCAAATAGTACAAGCTTTGATTTCTGATAACCGGCATCACGGCTGGGCGATCTACAGATGAAACGGGCATGGAACTCCAGTTTGTCATGTCATAGAGCCAGATACGCGAATTCGAGTCACGTAAGTTCGACTCACCAACGTATTCTGAAATAGCCAGAAGCGCCCGATCTGGGGAAATCGAAGGATGTTCGCGACTCCTCGCCGGTATCGGAAGCCTCGCGAGCTCGGCGCCCGACTGGTCGACAACGGTGAATCCACCTGTCTGTGTTAAAAGTTCAAAATTTCCGTGAACAAGGATTCCACCCGCTGAAAAATCATACAGCCCATTGAGGCTCGCGTCCACGACAGGGACTTCAGCTCCTAACGAACGTCTATCGTTCAGATCATAAGGCCTCGCCATCAATTGCTCTGTGGCAAACAGTCGATTATAAATTAAATGGCCACTCGCCGTGTATCTTGCTCGGCTCGCATTTTCGAGAATATATTCCTTCTCCCCCGTGACCAGATCGAGCACCCCGACGCTGGATGACGCCCGGCGAACGGAAGTAAAGAGCAGGGTTGAACCATAACGATATGGATGATCCAATAACCGTTCATTAAGTAAACTATCAGGCTCGATGAGAACGGTAGCTTCAACTGCGCCTTCCTCCAGGATGCGGATGGGTCCGTCACTTTCATAGATGACCGCACCGTTTAGACCCCACGTAGCCATGGCAAATGCTGCGTTCACAAGAACTGTAGGCGTGCCCCCTGGGATTTGAACTTTTCGTACGTCTGTGGCTGTTCCAAAAAGCAGCCACCGTCCATCCGGAGAGAATGAAAGGCGACGCGCTCCGTCGGAGTTTGGAATGGAGACAATTTCTCCAGTCGTCATATCACGGACGCGAATCGAGCGCGGCGCATCGGAAGAATCAGAGGCAACAAACGCAAGATATCGGGCATCTGCTGATATTGCCGGGAACTGCATGTTGACGTACGGAGAAATATCGATCGAGAACTGAAGCGGCAGGCGGGCCTCACTATTAGACCCGGATTCGCGCGAGAGCCACATCCCCGCAGCGCCAATTACGAGTCCAAACAAGACACTGGCGGCAATAGTCATCCGCGTCCTGGAATGGGTATTCGGTATCACGTCCGCAGATGTCACGTCGGGCGCCGACTCGATCGCCACCGACGGCCGGCTCGATTTTTTCACATCCACTCGAGCGAGGTCAACGGCGATGTCGTCTGCAGACCGATATCGCAGGTCCTGGTCCCGCGTCAGACATTTCTCGACGATGCGCTCAATCTCCATCGGCACACCCGTTCTGAGCGACGTAAGGGGTGCCGGATCCTCGTTCAAAATGGAGTAGACGATCGCCTGCTCATAATCACCACCAAAGGGTAGGCTGCCGGCGACCATCTCATAAAGAAGGACACCGAGGGCCCACAGGTCTGTCCGTTGATCGACCTCTTCGCTACGCGCCTGTTCCGGACTCATATACGCGATGGTTCCAAGCGTGGAGCCCAGTTGTGTCAGCATCGTCGACTGAGCCGTTTTGGCGAGTCCAAAATCCAGAACAATGGCTTTGCCCTTTTCGGCAAGCATCACGTTTCCACTCTTAACATCCCGATGAACAATTTTTTTGTCGTGAGCAGCTTGAAGGGCACTCGCCACTTCTTTGGCAATCCGAATGGCCGTTTCGAGTTTGACGGGTCCTTTGGCAATGAACTCTGTCAGCGTTTCCCCGTCGATGTACTCCATTGCGATAAAGGGGCGTAGGTCATCTCCGCTGGATCCTTCGGGTACGGCCTCATCAATTTCGCCTCGCGTAATCTTCCTCGCGGCTCGAGGAGCCGCTTCGTCGATTTCATATACTGTAGCTATATGAGAATGATTAAGCTGGGCGGCTGCCTGAGCTTCCCTGAGAAATCGTGCCCGATCGTCGTCGTTTGAGAGCGCCGAAGCCGGGAGCACCTTCAGCGCCACGGTACGATTGAGTTTTGAGTCCTCGGCCTTATAGACAATCCCCATGCCTCCGCGCCCGAGCTCGGAGACAATTTTGTAATGGGATAGGTTGGTGCCGATCATGTTGGTTCTTGACGGGTAGGCTGCAAGAAACGGGGTTTCACCGAGAATCACAACGATTCAGTTTCGATGGCGTCATTTCAACGCTTGCCAACCGTTGGGCAATCGGTTGGTCACCTGAGCGATTGTATCAGCCCGGCTCCCGTGCCTGGAGAAGAACGAGTCGGTCGAGCCGATCGCGCGCATCTTCGACCGCTGGCTGGAATTCGGGGTCGGCATTTTTCCATGTCTTGATAAAGCGCGTGTAGAAACGGATGGCTTTCTCGTAATTCCCCCTCTCTTCGTGGATCTTGGCCTGCATGAGGTACGATTGGGCGACGTCTTGGAATAGGTAACCAGCATCCACCATCGTATTTGACAATCCATCTCCGATGGCTTCAAGCCACCCCAGTGCTTCGTCCGTCCGGCCGAGCGCATAAAGTGCTTCGGCTCGCATCGTGTTTTCCGGGATCTGATTGAGGACGGGAGCAGCCCACTGCCACACGATATTTAATCGGGACTCATCGAGGCGGTCAAGTGTCTTCTCGTAGTCGCCGTCGCGGAATGCCATCTGTGCCTCGAGGCGTCGCGCGAGGCTGTACGCAAGCGTATCCTGAGGAAACGCTGACACGCGCCTTTCGTAATAGCCCACAGCATCTTGCACGAAATTCTCATCCCGTTGCTGGACAGCGACGGTCGCCTCCAGAAAGAGCATGTACGGTATGAACTGGAGTGCATATGGCCCTCTGAATAGGCTTGAGTCAGAGAAAGCTCGAAATTCGGCACGGACTCGATCCATTCCTTCATCGGGGATCGGAATACGAGTCGTATAAACATACTGAATATCAAAAATCGAACTGATAGCTCCTACGGAGTCCGCACGCGTTTTGTCCAGCCACGCGTCCCGGTGCCGGCCCATGGCAAGGCGATATCGGCTTCGCGCGCGATATCGACCTTCCTTCTGCTCCCGGGGAGATTTTTCAATGGCGATAGTGATCAGCGAATCGGCCAATTCAAAGTCCTCGAAAAATTCCGCAACACTGCTAGCAGCGGATGTGAGGATCGATACGCTGGAATCAGCTAGTTCCCCTATGAGTTCGTTTCGCAGCTCAAGCGAATCAGTAGCCAATTGAGGCATGATGGGTCTGAGCGATGACAGCACCACGTCATCGTCCGAACCGAGTGCCTCCGCCAATGCGTCGAATCGCTCAAATCGCCCTTCTTCCAAGTCAAGTTCATACAGGTGATACGCGATCTCCGATTGCGAGGGGTCCAGCTCGAATGCTCGAATAAACGCTCCGAGAGCATCGCTCGGCGGTCGTCCCCGCGAATAGTTGTAGTGAAATCGTGTCTCAGCAAGACGATACCAGGCGTAGGCGTCGTCGGGGTAGTCGCGTACCAGTTCCTGATAAAGTTGCTCGGCAAACGCCGGTTTTCCGGTTTCAAATGCGATTGCGCCAGCAATTTTCTTCTTCATCCGCTCCGGCAGATTCTCTCCGTGCCGGGCAGCTCGTCGAAACGCAGGAAGAACTTCCGCCCTCGGATTGGTCCCCCATCCTGCAGCGTTAGCGAGACGGAACCACGCAAGCGCAAAGGTCGAATCGATATCCGTCGCCCGTTTAAAGCTTGAGTACGCATCCGTCCAACGACCATTCCTCATGGCCACTTCGCCATTCAAATGCTCCCTGAGCGCCGGAAAACTTGCTGATGCAACGGCGGCCATGCTTTCGAGCTGCGTTCCCGCGTCTGCCAGGTGTTCGGAAATAAGGTTTCGCGCAAGTTCATCCACGGCGTCCAGAAGAAGAGAATCAGCCCGAACGTTGACTTCGAACTCCTGCTCAAGGCTTCCGTCAGCACTATACCGGGAAGCTGATATCAGTATGGGACCGCCGATACGCTGAATATCTCCCAGAATAAATCCGGCCGCACCGAAGTAATTGGCGATATCCTGCCCCGATTCGGGATCTATAATCTGTGCTCCAGAGCGCTTGATATATCCGAGAAGCGCATGGTCGTCAATGCTGCGTAGGTCGCCCACACCATCGATTTTGGTACTGAGAAGCGACACTATGGCCTCGCTCATGTAATTCAGCGTCGTGTCACCACGGATCGTGAATGGCAGCACGGCGATTCCCTCTCTCAAGATTGGCGTGTCTGGAACATTCTCGGTCTGGGGACGGAAGAATATCCAGGCCAAAACGGCCAGAACGAGCACACCGCCTGCAACGGCCGCCATGCGATTTGAAATGAGCGCCGGCGGCGGCGTTTCCGTCGATATGTCTGCAACCGTGCGAGTCTGTGTTCCGGAGTGAGGTGCGAGATCGACCAGCGCCTCGGTTGCCGAGCCGTATCGCTCATTCACATCTTTTGCGAGAAGCTTATCGCTGATCTGTCGAATTTCTTCGGGGACTGAGTGATCCAGGGGGCCCGGCGTTTCGTTAAGCACGGCGTAGAGAACGGCCTGTTCGTATTCACCGCCGAATGGTTTACGACCGCTGAGCATCTCATAGAAGAGCACGCCAACCGACCAAAGATCTGTCCGGGCATCAATGGAATCTCCTCGGGCCTGCTCGGGACTCATGTACGCGGTCGTTCCAACCGTCGAGCCAGCCTTCGTGAGATCCGCCCCCGCCCCCAATTTCGCCACCCCAAAATCCAGAATCTTGACCCGCCCACGCTTCGTGACCATGATGTTGGCAGGCTTGATGTCCCTGTGTATGATTCCCGCTTCATGGGAGCGTTCGAGCCCCTCCATGATCTGCGCTGCAATCGATGCCGCCTGGTCGACCGGCAGCGCGCCCTCATCCATCAGATATTTGAGCGTTTGACCATCGTAGTAGGCCATCGCGATGAAGAGTCGTCCATCTTTGGTTTCTCCGATTTCCTCCGCTGACGCTCCGGGAATCTCCGAGCTCCCAACGTGTGGGACCTCTCCGATTTCATGAATCGTACAGATATTCGGATGATCGAGACGCGACGCGGCTTGCGCCTCCTGCATAAACCGAGCCTTTGCGTCCTGATCCGCTGAGAGCTGCGGCGGAAGAAATTTGAGAGCTACATCCCGTTTCAGCTTTGTATCGACGGCGCGGTACACGATGCCCATGCCGCCCTGACCGAGCTGCTCTTCGATGCGGTAATGGGAAATCGTCTGGCCGATCATAATTTCAGGAGAATGGGCGCTACAGATGCCCGTAATACAGCATATTTCTCGACAATGTCAAGACTTCTTAGCAAATCTACGGTCGAATCTAAAGAAATTACCTGATCAGGCTCCCGAGCAACAGTCAACATTTTTCAAGGTTCAAATAGACAATCATTTGTCCAGAAGTAGAATGACCCTAGATTAGTGCGCTCCATTGCAAAAGATCATTAAGCTCTAAATATCACGCGCCTGAGATTATGTGTCGTCTATACGAATTCCGGTCAAATACACTCCGAAAAGTCGAATGCGAACTAATCCATTCGCAGAACTCGCTTCTTGCACAGAGTCAACATGACGAAAGAGGAGAAGCCAATCCTGACGGTTGGGGCCTGGCAGCATATATTGGAGCCCGACCGAGCATTTCACGTCAGGCTGAGGCCGCGTCCGAGAGCGCGGATTTCCGCTGGGAAGCGGCGCTGATTTATTCGCGCAATGTGATGGCGCACGTTCGTCGGGCGACAATTGGAAAAGTTGCAACCGTAAATACCCACCCTTTCACGCACGAGGAATGGACCTTCGCTCACAACGGCAATTTAGGTGCATTCGTGAGCCTCAAGCCAAGGCTTTTAGACCTTATGGGTGAAGCGCATCGAAGTGCGATTCAGGGTGACACGGATAGCGAACATGTCTTTCACTGGCTTCTCTCCCGCATTGAACGAAAGCCAGCTGCACCTTTGATTTCAACTGTTCGAAGGGGAGTTCAAGAGCTGTTGGGATGGTCACTGAAAGAAGATGCCAATGCAGAATTTGTGCTAAACATCATCTTGACCAATGCAAATCGCAGTGTTGGATGTCGATTAGGTCGCTCTCTCTGGTACGTCGAACGCGACGTGGTTCATCCATGCGGAGTATGCGACGGCATTGTTCACGTCGAACCCAGCACGTTGTCCGACCCATACCGTGCCGTCGTCGTAGCGTCAGAAAGGATCACCCAGAACGAAGAATGGACATCGGTTCCAGAACGTACCCTATTCGAGATTAGCGATAATTTAAGTCTGAACTTGGAGTCTCTCTAAGAGCCTCTCGACCAGTGCCCCACTCCAGGGATACGAACTCGATAAGAACTTGAAGCTTACCATGAAACTTTCTACCCTAATCTCTTCCATCAAACTGAGCCATAATTATTCTCACGTCGTGTAGTCATCGTCGTTCACGTAATAAAGGTCATCAAGAAAAGAGAATCTAACTATGGAGACCAATTTCACGACGCAACATTTACCCTTGATGGTTCCCGGAGCCAGAGCCGACGGCGAACCCCTGGAGGTCTTCGCACCCTTCGATGGCTCCTCAATTGCCACGGTCGAACGGGCCAACGGCACCGCCGTAGATCATGCTCTTGAGACCGCTCATGGTTTGTTTCGAAACCGGGATGCGTGGCTCTCTCCAGCACGGCGCATCGAAATACTGGATCGCACGGCCGATATCATGCGGGAACGAAGAGAGGAACTGGCGCTGGAAGCCTCGCGGGAAGGTGGAAAACCACTTGTCGATTCTCTAGTGGAGGTAGACCGTGCCATTAACAGCGTCAGGCTCTGTGCGGACACCCTACGCAATAACGCGGGCACGGAGATCCCGATGAATAAAAACGCGGCTTCTGCCGGTCGACTGGCCTTCACGCGACACGAACCGATAGGGGTCGTTGTAGCATTCAGTGCCTTTAACCACCCGTTGAACCTGATAGCCCACCAGGTGGGCCCGGCCGTTGCTGCCGGATGCCCCGTTATTGTCAAGCCAGCGGAAGCAACGCCGCTGTCCTGCATGCGCTTCGTAAACATCCTGCAGGAAGCCGGTCTCCCGGAAGAATGGTGTCAGGCTCTGCTGACTACAAACCTCGAAGTAGCCACTGCTCTCGCTACCGATCGCCGGGTTGGTTTTTTCAGTTTCATTGGTAGCGCCCGTGTCGGTTGGATGCTGCGTTCGAAGCTGGCGCCTGGCACGCGTTGTTCACTTGAACACGGGGGCGCGGCCCCTGTTATTGTCGATGCCGACGCAGATCTGGATGCTGCACTTCCGCTTCTCGCGAAGGGAGGTTTTTATCATGCGGGCCAAGTGTGCGTTTCGGTCCAGCGCGTCTTCGCCGACCAGCGAATTGCCTTGAATCTAGCCGAGCGTCTGGCAAGCCTCGCAACGGCGCTGAAGGTAGGAGATCCCACAGCGCCCGATACCGAAGTGGGCCCCCTGATTCGTGAAGCCGAGGTTCACCGTATAGCCGAGTGGGTGCAGGAAGCCATTGAAGGAGGTGCTCAGTTGCTATCCGGGGGAAAAACACTATCCAACGGTTGCTTCGCTCCCACCGTCTTGTTCGATCCGCCGCTCAACGCGCGGGTGAGCACGCAGGAGATCTTCGGCCCGGTCGTATGCGTTTATCCGTTTGAAGACGTTGACGCTGCGATTGACATGGCCAACGACCTGCCCTATGCCTTCCAGGCCGCCGTATTCACTCGATATCTGGAGTTGGCATTGCGCGTCTCAACGCGCCTGGACGCTTCGGCGATTATGGTCAACGATCACACGGCTTTCCGCGTAGACTGGATGCCATTCGCGGGACTTCGTGAGTCAGGCCTTGGAATCGGCGGAATTCCGTATACGATGGCCGATATGCAAATAGAAAAAATGATCGTGATTCGTTCGAAAGAATTGGGGTAGGCTCCGTTCGTAAGTGGGATGCTGGTACCGAGAAGATCCACCTGAACTCCGTATCATCAGGAATTTCAGCAAGCGATCCCAGCAACCATTGAAGAAATACATCGACACTTTTGTTGGCGGTTACACAGGCTACGCCGATTACCTGTGGCGTGAGATCACGCATCCTCATCTCTACAGCTATTTCTATTGGCTGATCGGAATTTCAGTCCTGTTTTTCGCCTTACAGCTGATTGCGCCGTGGAGGAAAGGCCAGTCCACTTTTCGGAAGGACTTCTGGCTCGACTTCTTCTACATGTTCTTCAACTTCTTTCTCTTCTCGCTGATCATTTATAACGCCGCATCCAATCTAGTTGTAGAGCTATTCAACGATTTGCTGGCCGGCATCGGAATTACGAATGTCGTAGCCATCAAGATCAATTCTTTCCCAATCTGGGCGCAGCTCGCGACGCTGTTCGTGGTTCGCGATTTCATTCAGTGGAACATTCATCGTCTGCTGCATCGCGTTCCATTTCTATGGGAGTTCCACAAGGTGCATCATTCGGTCGAGCAGATGGGCTTTGCAGCCCACCTTCGATACCACTGGTTTGAGAACATTGCGTACAGCACGATCCAGTACATTCCGCTCGCGATGATCGGCTTCGGGATCGACGATTTCTTTCTCGTCTACATTATTTCCCTCGGCATCGGGCACTTCAATCACAGCAACATCAATTTGCCTCTCGGTCCGTTGAAATACATCCTCAATAATCCGCAAATGCATATCTGGCATCATGCCAGGATTATGCCCGAGCATAGCCCGTATGGGGTGAACTACGGCATCTCGCTGAGCATCTGGGATTATCTTTTCAAAACAGACCATATCCCCGAGAGTGGGCGAGACATCGACCTGGGTTTCCCGGCTTTGAAATCATTCCCGAAAACGTTTATCGGGCAGAATCTGCATGGTCTACGGAAGAAAGGCGACTCGTCGGAGAATAAAAAAGCATGAGCGACAAAGTTTTCCTCGTCGGTTCGCATTCATAATGATTACTTAACACGTAACGATCGGCTGTTCTCAGTAGACATATCTATATTCGGTATGTATCTGGAGAAGTGATAGAACTCACGCGTTAACTCTACTCCGCCTCATGTCCTATTCCTTTTAAATCGCGAAGAGAAGCACCATGGCAACAACCAATCCCATCGGAAGCTTATTCGGGCGAAATCCCTTCAGCGCCCTTCAAAAGCACATGCGCATCGTGGTGGAATGTGCAGACATGGTGCCAGGACTATTTGAAGCGGTTGCGGCGGGTAACATGGCGGAAGTCGAGGTTATAAAGTCGCGCATATTTGAGAGAGAGGAGGACGCTGATCTGGCGAAGAATAAATTGCGGAGAAGATTACCCCGAGGTCTCTTCATGGCCGTAAATCGCGGTGATCTTCTCGAAGTTTTGGATATGCAAGACTCGATTGCCGACGTCGCTCAGGACATTGCTGGTCTGTTGTATGAACGAGAAATGGAGATCCCGGCCCAGTTGGAGGACCAGCTGTATCCTTACGTTTCGAGCTGTGTAGCGGTCTGCCACGACGCACTTAAAATCATTGAGTGTCTGGATGAGTTGCTCGAAATGGGATTTCGAGGTAAGGAAGGAGCTCGCGTTGAAAACCTCATCAAAGAACTCAACAAGGCTGAGCATGAAACGGACGAAATGGGGATTGCTTTATCGCGAACGCTATTCAGGTACGAGGATGAGATGAAGCCCGTGTCCGTGTTATTCTGGTACCGCTTGATTGAGTGGATCGGCGACCTTGCAGACTACGCTGAAAAGGTCGGCAATCGATTGCGCCTCATGATTGCCAAATAATTTTCATCGTTTATCCAGTGCCTGCTTTATGGACGTGATTACGATTTATGGTGTTTGGTTCATCGGATTAGCCGCCCTGTTCGGGCTCTACATGACATGGGGTATCGGGGCAAACGACGTTGCCAATGCAATGGGCACATCCGTGGGCTCGAAGGCGATCACGGTAAGCAAGGCCATTCTGATCGCAGCCATATTCGAGTTCGCCGGTGTCGTTCTCGCCGGTGGCCGCGTTACGGAGACCGTTCGAAAAGGTATCATTGATCCGGCACCCATTCTGGATAACCCGGAACTGCTCGTTTATGGTATGCTGGCATCGCTTCTGGCGGCTGGTCTGTGGCTCATGATTGCATCCGCTAAGGGCTGGCCTGTTTCTACAACGCATTCGATCATCGGCGCTCTGGTCGGGTTCGCGCTTGTGGGTATCGGACCGGACGCCGTCCATTGGGCTAAGGTCTGGGTGATTGTTTCCAGCTGGGTCATTTCTCCTCTGGTTGGAGGCTCGATCGCCTTCTTGATTATGATCAGTATTCGAAGACTGATCCTCGATACAGACAATCCGTTCGAAAATGCGAAGAAGTGGGGCCCTGTCTATGTCTTTATGGTCGGTTTTCTTATCGCCCTCGTCACGTTGTTTAAGGGTCTGAAACACCTGAACATCGAACTGACTACCGGTATGAGTTTCGTCTGGTCAATCGTAATTGGCCTTCTGGTTGCATTCCTCGCCTGGCTCTTTATCAGGAAAAAGGAGCGCGATCCAGCGGCGGACGAAGCGTCGCGATTCGCCAGTGTCGAGAGAGTTTTTGCTCCGATGCAGGTCTTTACCGCAAGCGCGATGGCCTTCGCACATGGTTCAAACGATGTCGCAAACGGCATTGGTCCGCTGTCCGCTGTCGTAAGCATCGTGAAGACAGGTGGAGAGGTCGCTCAGAAAGCCGAATTGCCGATCTGGATACTGGCTCTGGGTGGAATTGGAATCGTTGTCGGTCTCTCCACCATGGGTTACCGGGTGATGAAGACCATCGGCAAAAAGATTACGGAACTTACTCCCACACGGGGGTTTTCGGCAGAACTTGCAGCCGCCGCAACGGTCGTGTTAGCGTCGCGAACTGGTCTTCCAGTATCAACCACTCACATTCTTGTCGGCGCCGTGCTGGGAGTCGGTCTTACGCGCGGAATTGCTGCACTCGACCTCAGAGTCGTCGGCAAAATTGTGGTGTCATGGGTGGTAACTATTCCGGTTGGAGCCCTGCTCGCTGCCGTTTTCTACTTCATGCTGAAAGGGATCTTTGGGTAGCATCCCCGTCCAGGAAAATTGGTGGCGATCGCGATCTTCACACCAGAATCTCTTTGTCTCGCTGAATAACCACCCCGTCCACCTCTATTTCGGGAGCCCACATGAGCAGGTCGTAGTGGGTCG
>BTQE01000028.1:0-30596 GCA_036985715.1 Rhodothermia bacterium | reverse complement strand
ATCTCTACAAAAGCACGACCATCGTGATCCTTGTCAATGAGTGGCTTCAAGTTCGGAATGACGGCGATTTCGCGGAAGCCTTGCTCTCGCACCTGTTGTGGCTGATAGATCCGATTGTCCAATTTTTCTCGAATGATCGCAAGAGCGAATCCGAGAAGAAGGCCGAGAAAGGCCCCAAGAATCAGATCCCTGAAAGGCATCGGATATACGGGACTCATTGGAACGTATGCGTTTCGAATAAGCTGGGCGTAGCCGGGCTCAGATTCTTCGGCAATACGGGCTTCCTGAAGTCGTTCGACCACGTACTGATACATGCTTTCTGCATAGAGACGAGACCGTTCAAATTGGGTCAGCTCCATCGACTGTCCGGGGAGTAGCTGAAGTTCTCGGCGGTATTGTTCCAGGCGCGTATCCAGCGCTGCTATCTGGGCCTCGATACCGCCGATACTGATTTGCTGTTGTGTTGCCTGCTGCCGAAGTGTAGAGATATATGCAAGTCCATCCTGCCCGCCTGTCGAACTACCGAACGAACTGGCCTGTTGAACGTAGAGCGTTGTAAGAGTGTCCACCTCCGCCTGTAGCAACCGAATACGTCTTTTGTTTGGTTCAAGCACATCCCAGTCTCCCGTTCTCATCTCAGGATTGACCCGAAGAATCTGCGCCAATTCTTCCTCTGCCAGCGCCAGTTGATCCTGGGTATTTTGAATCCTCAGATCCAGACTGGACGCCGCGCGCTCAGACGTGATCCGCTGCATAAGATTTGGATTGATATCAGCAATCTGATCCTCTAAGGCGGCTAGCGAGGCTCGCTGTACTTGCAGATCTATACGCAGGCTATTCCTTTCATCTTCCACCTGAGTAATCTGAGCCACGAGCTGGGTGCCGTCCTGGTCTAAACCCACTGCGCCCTCGCGCCTCAGATATTCCCTGATATTTGCCTCGGCAAGTCGGAGTTCATTCAGACGTTCCTTTTCTCTTTCTTCGAGCGTTTTCCTGAGGGAGGAGAAATAGCTGCGACTTGCTTCTTCGGTGAGACGCACATATTCCTCAGCATAAAGATTTGCAATCAGTGCCGCCTGAACAGCTTCAGAACTGGTACCTCGAATCTGAATGATATTGTCACTTCCCTTTTCGGGAAGAAACTGAGCGTAACCGTTGACGAGCGGGGTAACGACACCGTCATTCCCTGTCATTCGCGCACCCATAGGGAGACGGCTCTGGTCGTCGGCATACCTGGTAAACACCCGCTGCTGAAGACGATCCGAGATCTGCAGAAGAACAATTTCTCCTGCCAGGGATCGGTCGTTGCGGGCAAATAGATTGTCACCCGATCCGGGGGCGTCCGCGATATCCACTACCACACTGGTTCCGAGATCAACCGTTACAAACGCAGGCGCTTCATATCGTGGTACGCGTGTAAACGTATACGCGGCCGTTCCCACGATCGCGAGCAAAAAGGTCGTGAGAATAACCCACTTTCTTCGGAAAAACAGATCAAGCGCCCGTTCAATCTGTTCCTTACCGCTTCGAAAGGTCTGTGGGTCATAGTACTCGTAACTTGAATGGGGGGGCCGCTGCGCACGTTGAATGGGGAATTGAACCCGGCCATCTGAATCATAGACCGAATACTGCTCATCTCTTCGCCGTAAGTAGGAACCTGACATATTTAGCTGAATCGGATGGAGATTTTCGGTTTTTCAGGAAGATGATTCGATCCGTATCCTGAATAACACGTTACTTGAGGGCTTTGGACGGGGCAACATTCATACCAATCGCACTATCCTGTCCGAGGACTCGAATTGGGATTCGTACGTACTCCCCGGACCGGTTGAACAATCGATCGCAACGATCTTAATTTTATTGAAGAACTTATCTTTCAAACAATATTCAACCTGTCGGAACGAATCATGATCCGTTCGTCGGTAGAAAGTACCTTTCTAATACCTGACAAAATTTCGCAACATCGAAATTAATTTCGAATCGGGTTATATTCTGACCAGGAAGCTCCCGAATCCACACGGCACACTTCTTGTTGCAGTCTCGGTTCATGGAGCGCCTACCAGTCCGCGCATATCCATTCAGACTGGACATTTTTCGAAAACACAGCCACATTTTAAGCTGCTGCACGGCGCCCTCAACACAACATGCTGATCCGGAATCTTTTCAAATCCACCTCAGGCAACCGACCAGTTGATCGTCTGGTTAGTCTGCTGTTGCTACTGAGTCCCATGCTGGGACTTGCATGCGGTACGGTCAATCCACAGCGCGAGTCGCTAGCCGAATACTACTGGGAGTCGCAGAATCTGCGATTCCGCGGCGGAAGTAGTACCAAGGGTGCGGAGGCACTCCGAGACCTGGGAGTAATTTACCTTCGTACGGGACACTATCAAAAAGCATACGATGTTCTGTCCCGTTCGCTGGTACAGGACCGAAGTGATCCAAAGCGCTGGTTTTATGCCGGTCTGGCACAGGAGCTTCTAGGACGCGAAGATGCTGCGCTCTCCACATATGAACGCTTCCTGTCTCTATCGTCCACGTCCATTTACACAAGAGCGATGAGAGGAAGGGCAGCTTGGCTTCAAGATGCTGCTACCCGAGACCTGCTTTATGCAACGTCTCGGGACACGGACACGCAGCGTTTTGGCGAGTTGGTTGAAAATCGATATGCCGTTTTTCCTCTGGAGTGTGTTTCTGACACTCCCGAATACAAGGCGCTCGGAACGGGACTAAGCGACATCATCAGCAATGATCTCGAAAGCCTCAGAAACGTGGATATGATTGATCCGCATCTCGTGCGAATGGCATACGCAGCAGCCGAAGAAGCCGTGAATCGCGCGGGGACATCCCGTCCGGTTTGGGCGGGAAAAACACTTGGCGCGAGCAGAATTGTGGGCGGTACGTGCCGCGTAGATTCCGACGAGACGATTGACGTGGATCTGATACTTCGTGATCTGGCGTCGGACGAAGTTTACTCCGTATCCGGTAGAGACCGCGTTCAGAATATTGCCACACTCGAGCAATCGCTCATTCGGGATCTCGCCACCCAGCTGCGTATCTGGATTCCCGATCGAGAGGGCTACACGACTACTACTCTTCCAACGTTCGACGCTTTGATCTTCTACAGCGATGGTATCGTCAGCGAGGATTCCGGGGCACTCGAAACAAGCCTGGCTGCATATGATAGAGCATTGGCTGCTCATCCTACGTTCGTTCTGGCCGATGTGCGACGGATTGCTTTGGTTAACAAATTATTGGCTCGGTCCACAGGCCAAGACGACCTTGTCGACCTGGTGGTTCGACTTGAGTCGGCAAATTATCTCACGTATAACCTGGACATGAGAATCAACCAATTAGGATTTAACGTCGGCTCGACCCTGGTACCCAGCCAGGATACGCGCAAACTTCCTCCTGGAAACCTGGGGGAACTGCCCACACCTCCCAGCCCAGTTCGGAATTAATTGACATTTTTACCTCTGATTGAGCGGAATAGTAATAATATGAGCAAGTTGGCCGGCAGAATAGTAGTAGCCATTAGTTGGTTCCTGCTCGCAGGAACCAATACAGCTGTGGCGCAGGTGCCGGACATTTCTGTCGACCCGACATCCTTCGATTACGGCTCAGTCTTTGAAGGTGACACAAGCGACCGCGGCTTTATTGTCAGGAACGATGGTACGGCCACGCTCAACGTCGTATCGACCGAGCTTCTTGGAACGAATCCGGGACAATTTCAGGTCGTGCAAGGAGGTGGCATATTCAGCATCGGCACAGGAAATACCCGACTTTTAAACATACGGTTCGGACCCACTGCAGTTGGCCTTCAGAGTGCCTTCTTGCGTCTTGTGAGTGACGACCCGGACGAAAGCCCGTTCGACATTCCTCTCACTGGGACTGGCATCGGGGTTCCGGATATCTCGATAAGTCCGGGTACGATGTCGTTCGGTGACGTGAAGGTTGGATCAACGCGCCGACTCGATCTTATTGTCACGAACACTGGTTCAGCTGATTTGACAGTTACTTCCGCAGTTGTGTCCGGTATTGATACAAACCTCTTCGAAGTCGTGCCCGGTCTACTTCCGTTCACGGTGGCTCCGCTCCTGCGCGATACAATCCGTGTAGACTTTACGCCTCTCTCGGGAGGTGATAAAAGCGGATTTCTCACGGTCAGCAGCAATGATCCTGACGAGAATCCGCTCCTGTTGACGCTAACTGGCCGAGGTGTCCGACCGGATATATCGGTTAATCCTACCATCTTTGATTACGGCGACGTAGCCGTTGGATCCAATTTTACTTCGTCTTTTGCGATAACGAATACCGGTACCGGAAGCCTCGTCATCCAGAATGTAACGATTGACGGAGTAAACCCGAGCCAATTCGCAATTACGAGCGGTGGAGGCGGAGCCGTTATCAATCCCGGAAACAGTCGAAACGTCAACGTTCGTTTCACTCCGACTTCGCTGGGGTCCAAATCGGCTCGTTTCAGAATTGAAAGTGACGATCCTGACGAAAACCCGTTCATCATCCCTCTTACTGGAACGGGCATAGGTCTCCCGGATATATCTGTTAATCGGACTACTGTAGCATTTGGAAACGTACCTGTTGAAGCCACTACCGTTCAGGAGGTTATCGTCACGAATCTGGGATTGGCTGATCTGATCGTGTCGACGGCGTCTTTCACAGGTCCAAATGCGGACCAATTCGGAGTTCAGAACAATAATCTTCCCGTCACGCTTGCTCCGCAGGAACGGGATACGGTCCGTGTCGCCTTCGCACCGACGTCAACCGGAAACAAAAGCGCCTTCCTCAATCTCACCAGCAATGACCCGGACGAATCTCCTACCCAGATCCTGTTGTCGGGACAAGGCGTGCGATCCGATATCTCTGCAGATATGACCAGCTACGATTTTGGAGATGTAGCAGTCGGAATAAACGAATCGGTCACCTTCACGATTACCAATCTCGGGTCGGGTAATCTTGTGATCTTCGGATCTCAGATTCAGGGAAACGACATTGATCAGTTTCTGATCACAGGAGGAGCCGGCGGCGCGACGATTACTCCCGGCAACTCCAGACTTGTAACAGTACGCTTCACTCCGATATCCCTCGGTGACAAGTCTGCGGTTTTAAGTATTGACAGTGACGATCCAGACGAAAACCCGTTCATAATCCCTCTTTCCGGAACGGGCATCGGCCTTCCGGATATATTGGTTAATCGAACAACTGTTGCATTTGGAAACGTCCCCGTAGAAGCCACTGCCGTTCAGGAGGTTATCGTCACGAATCTGGGATTGGCTGACCTGATCGTATCAACGGCGAATTTTACGGGCCCTAATGCAGATCAATTCGGCGTACAGAGTAATAATCTTCCCTTTACGCTTGCTCCCCAGGAACGGGATACGGTCCGGGTCGCCTTCACACCGACATCAACCGGAAACAAAAGCGCCTTCCTCAATCTCAGTAATAATGACCCCGACGAATCCCCCACCCAGATTCTGTTGTCTGGACAAGGAGTTCGATCCGATATCTCCGTAGATATGACCAGCTACGATTTTGGAGAGGTTGCAGTAGGAACAAACGAATCGGTCACGTTCACGATAACAAATCTCGGGACGGGTAATCTCGTAATCTTCGGATCTCTGATTCAGGGAAGTGACATTGATCAATTTCTGATCACAGGAGGGGCCGGCGGCGCGACGATTACACCCGGCAACTCCAGACTTGTAACAGTACGCTTCACTCCGATATCCCTCGGTGACAAGTCTGCGGTTCTAAGTATTGAAAGCGACGATGCAGACGGAAGTCCACTCGATATTCCGCTCACTGGAAAAGGCTTCGGTCAACCGGATATTTCCGTCAATCGGACAGTCGTTTCCTTCAACAACGTTCGTGTCGGAATGACTAACACGCAGGAAATTATTGTTGTTAATACGGGCCTGGCCGATCTTGAAGTCACAGATGCATCATACATCGGTACAGATGCTGGACTATTCGCGACCCAGCCAGGCACTCTTCCAATTATGCTCTCGCCGGAAGAACGCGACACGCTTCGCGTCGATTTCACTCCGTTGACCGGCGGTAACAAAAGCGCATCGATGCTTCTGTCCAGTAATGACCCGGACGAGAGCCCGCTCGAAATCTTGCTCACGGGTGAAGCAGTTCGTCCGGAGATGGTTGTGGACATCAGTAGTTATGATTTTGGTGAACTCGCTACGGGAACCAGCTCAAGCATTTCATTCTCCATCACGAACACCGGCACAGGCAACCTGATCATTTTCGTAACGGAAATTCAGGGCATTGATTTAGATCAATTCATCATCTCCGGCGGAGGAGGAGCCGCGACGATTGCAAGCAATAATACGCGTGTTATCACGGTGGATTTTGTACCCACGACGATAGGTCCGAAGTCCGCGGCGCTTCATATTGAAAGTGACGATCTGGTATCACCCGTTCTGGATCTTCAGTTGACCGGCGTTTCGATAGCAATCAATGTTGAAACGGCTGAACTTGCGCCGGCAGGACAAGACGTTGCAATAGGTATCTCACTGCCGCCCGGCTTTTTGCCGAGTGATGCGACGTTGTTCTATCGATTGGCGGGTGAAACCACATATCGAACAGCGAGCATGTCTCCCGCCGGCAGTGAACTCGTCGCAGTTATCCCAGGGTCTGCTGCTTCCCTCAGCGGAATCGAATACTATATAGTTGCGACAAACACTGACGAAACGATAACACTGCCAGTCGAATTACCTCAAACCAATCCAATCTTTTTACCGGTTCGAGTAGAACAGGCGGCCCCACCACCGGAATTCGTACTGCAGCCGCTCCTATACCGCATGATATCCGTTCCCATTAACCTGGATAACCCTGGACTGACAGACGTTCTCGCAGATGACTACGGTCCGTACAACACCCGTCGCTGGCGGCTCTTCCGATGGGAAAACGGAGACTATATAGAATTTCCCGACATAGATGCCACGTTCACTCAGGGCGCTGGATTCTGGCTCGTCACAAGTGACGGTGCATTATTTGACGTCGACGGCGGACGTTCTGTGGATCCGACAAGCACGATCACCCTAGACCTTGTTCCCGGCTGGAATCAGATCGGCAATCCATATGCGTTCTCCTTTACATGGCCAGCCAATTTCATCGATCCGGGTATCGAAGCGCCTGTCTGGTTCGACGGTCTGGAGTTCCAGTTCGGGCAGACTGCACTCGATCCGTGGGAAGGATACTTCGTTTATAATTCGGGGAACTCGACCGTATCTGTTCCCATCAGCTTGCGCAGTAATCCGTTGATTACAGGGAAATCCGATGGCCATTCTTCTGAATCCGCCATAGAGGGCTCGGGCGAATACACCGTACAAATCACCGCCGAGATTCCAGGTACCGTCTACCGTGACACTCAAAACCGAATTGGTGTAAGGATGAACGCCTTGGACGGACGGGATGCGTTCGATTATGCGGAACCACCGCCGATAGGTGACTATCTCCAGCTCTCGATAATAGAGAGCGGAGAACGCTTCGCCGGCAGTTTCAAGGCAGCCGGAGCCGAGGGCGCGTATTGGGACCTTCAGCTAACCGGTACGGCCCCGAGGAATGTCGTGACCGTCTCTTTGATACCGTCCGGCGACTTGCCTCCCGAAACGGAATTTCATGTGTTGGATCTTGATGATCGACGCGCGATTGAGATCTCCGACCTCCAATTCAACATTGAACTGCAGGCTTCGGATTCTGTCCGGCGAATTCGTTTAATCGTTGGGACCAAACCATACGCAGAAAAGAATGCGGACGATATCGAGCTTGTGCCATCGACGTATGATCTGGAGCAGAACTATCCGAATCCGTTCAATCCGGAGACGGTTATTCGATACTCGATCGGTCGCCCTTCAAGTGTGCGACTTGCAGTGTTCGACCTGCTGGGCCGCCGGGTGCGAACCCTGGTGAATTCACAGCAGGAGGCCGGAAACTATACGGTAAGGTGGGACGGTCGTAATTCGAACGGGTTGTCCGTTTCGAGCGGGGTATACCTGTATAGATTGGAGACTGGTGACTACCGGGCGTCACGTCGGATGGTTGTTCTTCGATAACAATGCACGAGAAAAGAACATGCGGATACTCCATGACTAGAGCCACAATACTTAGAATTTCACTGCTCTTCGCGATTCTGGCACCGAATGGACTTAGTCTTCGGGCGCAGACCCGCAGCATTGAGTCTAGTCCAGTCCGCTCAATGCCTCCCGTTGCGGTATCATTCTCTTCCGTACTTCAAAATTGGACACGCGCCGATACGGACATCTATGAACTGAGTACGACTGCGTCCCTGCAGATGCAGGTTCTACCGAGCCTCAACCTCCGCATCAGCGCCAGCCAGGCAACCGCCGAACACGACAGTCTGCAGAAAGTCACTGGCATGACAGATATTCAGACTGCTCTCAGCTATGTGGTAAAGTTTCCCTCTTCCAGACTTTCACTGAGTCTCAATGCCAACCTTCCAACAGGCAAGAAAGATCTTTCGAAGTGGGCGTACGATGCCGCCTTTCCCATGAGCCTGAGTCAGTACGATTTCCAGGTCCCCTATTTCGGGAGGGGTACAAGCGTTTCTCCCGGCATCGCATGGGCATTCTCAGCCTCCAGGAGTCTGGTCTTGGGTCTGGGGGCGTCTTACCATGTACGTGGAGAATTTCAACCGCATCGCGCACTACCTGGCAAGTATGACTGGGGAAACGAATTTACACTAACAACAGGAGCCGAATGGCAACCGTCGTTAAACGTTTTCGTGTCCACGGATCTTATACTCACACTCTATGCCGCGGACAAGATCAATGGCATAGAGGTTTATTCGGCGGGTAGCAGGTTTATTGGGAGTCTTCGCGCCAGCAGCAGAATCGGTCGCAACGACCTCTCCTTTTCGATTCGATTCCGAACTGTTGGTACGAATCAGTCGTTATCACCTGCATCGATCCAACCAGAGTCAGTCACCGCGTCCACGGGGGTTCTTGGAGCAGCCGTAACCTATCGGCTTCGAGTCAGCCCGTTCTTTTATTCTGATTTTCAGGTATCGGCTACGCAATATTCGAAAACGTTTGATGTACAGAATATTCAGCCATCCGAGCTGATACCCTATGATCAGATATTGAAAATCGGACAGTTGAATGTCTACGGAGTAGGGTTCTTCCCTCGCATTTCAATTGCGCCGGCGGTATCCATACCGATAAGACTCAAATATTCGGTTGGTGATATTACTGGATTCGAAACCGGCATAGGACTTGCAGCTATTCTTTGAGTGCAGTCGCTGCGACTACCGAACGCCCCCTCGCGACGACTTCACAACGATTATGAGGGAACCACGTCCTTTTCCCATTTACAGACTCGGAGTTAATCACCGGGCGCAATCGATTCACACAGATTATAGACGCTGAAGAGTGCAATACTCAACGAATAGGCGGACTCTCCTCAAGACGATTTCGTGGCGAACGATCGCTACGTTAACAACGGCCGTTCTCGTCTATATTTTTACCGGAGCACTTGCGATCGCCATTACGATCGGTGGAATAGAAGTCATCGCAAAAATGATCTTCTACTTTGGTCACGAGCGAGTCTGGGACAAGATCACATACGGTAAGAAGGAGATTCCATCGTTCGTTGTCTGGATCACTGGCCTTCCTTCATCTGGTAAGCGCGAAATCGCGGACCGCCTCTATGAACGACTCCTTGAACGGAAACTGAAAGTGGGTCGAATTGATAGTAGAGGTGTCCGTCCACTATTTCCGGAAACAGGATTTGCACCAGATGATGTTGATCAACATGTCCGAAGAGCCGGACACCTGTGTTCGATGCTTGAAAAGAACGGAGTCATCGTCGTCGCGTCGTTCGTGTCTCCATATGAGGAAAGTCGATTGTTTGCCCGCAAACAGGCCAATCATTTTGTAGAGGTTTACCTAAATACGACGGCCGAATCGTGTGAAAAGCGCGATGATCGCGGAAGGTACGAGAGAGCCAGGAAGGGCGAATATAGATTTTTCCCCGGAGTAAATATTGAGTACGAAATGCCGACTTCTCCTGAGATTCTCATAGATGTGGATTCGATATCCGTAGACGAAGCGACGTCTCAAATTGAGTCGTATTTACAACAGACCTTGATCAACCATCGCTAGCTTCGGGAATTGACAGTTTGAGATTCTTAACGATAGCATTCGTAGAAAAACGCCCTGATTATTGATGAGCCGTGAAATGACACATCTCCGCCAGCTTGAAGCAGAGAGTATTCACATTATGCGTGAGGTTGCCGCCGAATTTGAGAATCCGGTGATGTTGTATTCGATCGGTAAGGATTCGTCGATCATGTTGCATCTGGCTCGAAAAGCGTTTTATCCTGCACCTCCTCCTTTTCCGCTCATGCACATCGACACGACGTGGAAATTCAGGGAGATGATCGAGTTTCGGGAACGCACGGTTCAGAAGTTGGGCTTAGAGCTGATCGTGTATACTAATCCAGAAGGCGTTAAACAGAATATCAATCCATTTACTCACGGTTCGGCACATTACACGGACGTCATGAAGACCGAAGCTCTAAAGCAGGCGCTCGATCTTCACGGGTTTGATGCAGCTTTTGGGGGGGCACGTCGTGATGAAGAGAAATCGCGTGCGAAAGAGCGAATATTCTCGTTCAGATCGGCAGCCCATCGTTGGGATCCAAAAAGTCAGCGCCCTGAGCTATGGAACCTCTATAACACTCGAGTGCGAATGGGCGAAAGCATCCGCGTTTTCCCACTCTCCAACTGGACAGAGTTGGACATCTGGCAGTACATCCACCTGGAAGAGATTGAAATCGTACCTCTTTATTTTTCGGCCATTCGACCTGTCGTCGAGCGGGACGGTCTCCTTATTCATGTTGACGACGATCGTATGCCAATGGAGCCTCGTGAAAAGCCGATGATGAAATCGGTCCGCTTTCGAACCCTGGGTTGTTATCCCCTTACTGCGGCTGTTGAATCGGAAGCTGCCACGCTACCCGATATCATTCAAGAGATGCTCCTCACTCGAACCTCAGAAAGACAGGGTCGCGTAATCGACCACGATCAGGCAGGCTCTATGGAAAAGAAAAAGCAGGAAGGATATTTCTAGTGTCGCATCAATCGGATCTCATATCGAAGGACATCCACGCCTACCTGAAGGAGCAAGAAAAGAAGAGTATGCTCCGCTTTATCACGTGCGGAAGCGTCGATGATGGAAAGAGTACGTTGATCGGCCGGCTGCTCTGGGATTCAAAACTAATTTATGAAGACCAGCTGGCTGCGCTGGAAGCGGATAGCAAGCGCGTAGGTACCCAGGGCGACGAGATTGACTTCGCTCTCCTTCTCGATGGGCTTCAGGCTGAACGAGAGCAGGGAATAACCATTGATGTCGCCTATCGTTTCTTTTCAACGGACAGGCGCAAATTTATTGTCGCCGACACGCCAGGCCACGAACAGTACACCAGAAACATGGTTACCGGTGCCTCAACGGCCTCAGTAGCCATCATCCTTGTCGACGCTCGGAAAGGCATCTTGACCCAGACAAAAAGACACAGCTACCTGGTGTCACTGGTTGGAATCCGGAAGGTTCTCTTGGCGGTCAACAAAATGGATCTCGTAGGATATGCCTCCGATACTTTCGAGTCCATCCAGGAGGAATACGAAGACTTCGCATCAGATCTTGGATTCGAGGAAATTGTGAGCATCCCGCTATCCGCCCTGGAAGGTGACAATGTCATTGATCTAAGTAAAAAGACGGATTGGTATAACGGCGTTACTCTCCTCGATTATCTAGAGTCGGTTGAGATTGCCGAAGAAGCGTCCAGCAAGCCTTTTCGTATGTCGGTTCAATGGGTCAACCGTCCAGATCAGAATTTCCGTGGTTTTTCCGGAACAGTAGCGTCAGGGTCGATTCGAGTTGGCGATTCGGTGGTTGTCCCTTCATCTGGACAAATAAGCAAAGTCGAAAGTATCGTTACCATGGATGGCAATTTGGAGGTTGCGGGGCCGGGTGAAGCTGTCACGCTAACACTTCAAGACGAAATCGACGTAAGTAGAGGTGATTTGCTCAGTGCAACCGACGCTCGTCCGGCGCATGCGGATCAGTTCGAAGCCCATCTTGTCTGGCTTCACGACGACCCTCTGTTGCCGGGTCGAAGTTATCTGCTGAAATCAGGCGCGTCGATAGTGCCTGCACAGGTTACCCATCTCAAGTATAAAACGGATGTTAACACGCTGGAGCAGCGCGCAGGTAAAACGCTCGAACTTAACGAAGTGGGGATTTGCAACATCGCCTTAGGCAAGGCCATTTCATTTGATCCATACGAAGAAAATCGCACCACCGGCAATTTCATCCTCGTCGATCGCCTAAGTAATGCCACGGTGGGAGCAGGGATGATCGATTTTCCACTGCGCCGTGCTCGGAATATTCACTGGCAGTCGCTGGACGTCGACAAACTGGCGCGAGCCGAACAGAAAGAACAAAAACCGTGTGTATTGTGGTTCACCGGATTATCCGGCGCTGGTAAATCGACGATCGCCAATTTCGTAGATAAAAAGCTCCATCATCTCGGAAAGCACACGTACCTGCTCGACGGCGATAATGTTCGACACGGTCTGAATAGGGACCTCGGTTTCACTGACGCTGATCGTGTTGAAAATATCCGGCGTGTAGCCGAAACCGCAAAGTTATTCGTTGACGCTGGGACGATCGTCCTCGTTTCTTTCATCTCTCCATTTCGTTCTGAGCGAGAAATGGCTCGCGAACTTATGGAAGACGGCGAATTCTATGAGGTATACGTCAATACGTCACTCGAAGTATGTGAGCAGCGTGACCCCAAAGGGCTTTACAAAAAGGCGCGGTCTGGTGAACTGAAGAACTTTACCGGCATAGATTCCAACTACGAAATACCTGAAAATCCCGAGATCGAAGTCGACGGCGGAAGTGCGAGTCCAGAGCAATTGGCAGATGAAATCGTAGCTTTCGTCCTGGGATCAGGATAGAATTTTTCGTGCCTTTCTTGATGTCGGTGGTGCTACAGCCCGGCATTCTCTACATTCTTAGGTCGATCCGTGGTCCTTCTCTCTAAAAGATTTCACTTCGTCCGAGTGAGAGCTTTGTCCGGATTGGGGCATGGTTACGGGGCCGTTTATCCGGGAGAGGACGGTTCGCCAGTCGACCTGAGAAGTTGGTTTAGAATTATTTTCTTGCCGACCGATTTTATGAATATATTCCAACGGGAATAAGCTGTAGCCTCCCTGATTCATTCTACATGCCTCGAACCGTCTTTCTCGCCGCGATTATCTCCCTTTCAGCACTGCTCGCAATCCCCGCGAATGCGCAGTCTCATTTCACGTCGTGCCTGGACGGTAAGGGAAATATTTTCAATGCCACGCTCATTCTTCCGCTGAGTGCAGCTCCGACGATAAACTCGATCCCTTTGGCCGTCGGGAGTGAGGTGGCGGTATTCTCCGCCGAACCCGGTGCGCAGGAATTATGTGTGGGTGTACTTACGTGGAAAAACGTGAATAGCGCCCTCACGATTTGGGGTGACGACCCAATTACACCTGTTCGTGACGGACTACGACTGAGCAATCAATTCTCTTTCCGAATATGGGATTCGTCGCTCGGTATCGAATTTACGCCCAACGCTATTATCCCCACGTTTTCGAACGGAACACCCTCCTATAGTGACGATGAGACCTATGTGCTCTCTAGCCTCAGTGCGTTTTGGTCATTTGGAGGGATAACAACCGTTGACGATGATGTCGTCATAGATGAAGACACAGATGTGTTCGTCGACGTTTCGGCGAATGACATAAGTGGAGGAACAGCTTCGTTGCGTGTCACGCAGATTGGGAAGCCCAAGAACGGAACGGCCACCATCGAAGGCAACGGAGAAATCCGATACACGCCGCGCGTTAATTACTATGGTCTGGACTCACTGACGTATGTGGTATTCGATGGCTCTCAGAACCTCGGCGAAGGGATGCTCAGGATTCAGATATTGGCCGTCAACGATGCTCCCGTCATTACGAGTAGTCCGCCTGAAATTACGAACATCGATCGACCGTACATTTTTACGATTCTCGCTTTCGATGTCGAAGGGGATCCTCTAGTGTTCACCCCAACAACTCTTCCCGACTGGCTCATCCTTGAGCGATTGGATGACGCAGTAGCGACGATATCTGGTACACCAGGTATCGATCAGATTGGAGACCATGAGATTGAAGTGGAAGTTTCAGACGGTGTCGCTTCTTCTCGTATCAGTTATATCCTCAGCGTTATTGGATCAGAATCAGGTAACCAAAGTCCTGTCGTCAGCGACGATTCGTATTCTACGGAGGAAGACACGGACGCGATACTGGATGTTTTAAAGAATGATTTCGATCCCGACGGTGATTTTCTTTTCATAACCGCCGTCGGATCTACGGGCAGTTCGACCGTTGACGTTCGGTCCGATGGGAAGCTGGATTTTTCTCCAGCCGCCAACATGAATGGTAGCGTTCTATTCACGTATACCGTCTCAGATTCCAGTGGGGCCTCTGTAGTCGGATCGGTATCCGTTTCGATTGCTCCCGTAAACGATGTCCCTGAAATCACGAGTGATCCGGTCGTAGACGCGGCTTCGGGAAGCGCGTACAGCTATCTGGTTACGGCCGCAGACGTGGACAATGATGCTTTAGTCTTCTTTCTGGCAGATGCTCCTTCGTGGCTCACGATGAATCAGCAGAGTGAGGGAACTCCAGGTGTAACGATTTCAGGTATGCCGGGAGATGAGGATGGTGGGATTCATTCCGTCTCGATCGTAGTGAGCGATGGCGTCGTTGCCGTGTCTCAGGATTTTGAAATTCTTGTAACGACTATCGATGTTGAAGTCGATGTCGATGTCGAAGACGATGTCGATGTCGATGTCCCCGTCTCTCTGGTTGCTCCCGTACTACTCTTCGAAAGCGAGGCGATTCAGGTTTCCACTTCTCCGCGTCTGGAATGGGAACCCGTGTCGGGTGCGACTCGATATCATCTCCAGGTCGCCGAGGGCCGCGAATCATCCTTCGGAAAACTGGTAGTGGACGATTCTGAAATCTCAACTAGCCAGTACCAGATATCCACTTTGGAGAGTAACACATGGTACGAGTGGCGCGTGCGTGCGATAAACGGTCTCGAAAACGGCCCGTGGTCGCCCGCTAGCAGCTTTCAGACACGTTCAGAAGATCGGCTTTCAGAGAATGAAGACAATACCTCTCCGTTCGACGAATCGAAAAATACTAAGCCTGAGTCATTTCAACTCTACCAAAATTATCCCAACCCATTCAATCCCTCGACGACCATCACTTTTGATGTACCATCGTCAATACGAGTCGTCGTAGACATCTATGACCTGTTGGGGCATCATATTGTCACACTCGTAGATAATAGATTCAACGCCGGTCGGCATTCGGTTCGATGGTCCGCCCAGGACCTTCCTAGCGGAATCTACCTGTACCGCATGGTCGCTGGGAACGTAGTCCAGTCCAGAACTCTTTCCCTCATTAAATAGAATTTAGCCATACCTGGCGAGTTCATTCCCGTTCGCGCATCTTTTTGGGATCCGAAAATGGCACAAGCGGGTGGGTTTTGAGAATAATTATATGCTCCGATCGCCTAAAGGGGCGCTCAAAGACAGTCGATACTCGGACTAGTAACGGTTTTTCTGAGCAATCCCACTATATAAATGGCGTGTGGCGTCCGACCCCTCGGACATTTAGCCCGCCCCCTCCTTCTGATTACGGTAATTGCCGCGATTTCCACTGATGTTCAGGCACAGTCGTATTTCTCATGCCTGGACGGGGCTGGGAATATTTTCAATGCCAGTATCATTTTTCCGGCTGCCAGTGCACCCAAACTCGGGGGTAACGCACTCAGCCTGGGAAGCGAGATTGCCGCTTTTTCTTCGGATCCTTACTATTCGGACCAGTGCGTTGGAAAGGTGGTCTGGCAAAACAACCCGGCAGCCATGGCCGTCTGGGGCGACGATGACCTGACTCCACAGCGGGACGGAATGATGCCTTCCGACTCAATTCTGCTTCGGGTCTGGGATTTCGCCACCAATACGGAGTACGAGATCTCATCTGACGATCTTACGTACCTGCTCGGCAACGGAATCTATAACCACGACGCTGCTCTCGTAGTCTCATCACTAACCATTCCAGCAGGCGCAGCCGAACTCGTTGCAATCGCCGATCTCGCTACATCTAACGAGGACACCGAGATTACGGTTGATGTTCTTACTAACGACTATGCCGGAATCGATCCCATCGACCCGGCCAGTGTGGAAATCGTCGTCCCTCCGACTTTTGGAACGATTCCGACGATCAACCAAATTGACGGATCCATCTCCTATTTGCCCAATCCGGATTTCAACGGGAGCGATAGCTTTTCATACGCGATCTACAACGTCAGCCGCTCCGATACGAGTACGGCCATCGTCTATCTAACCATCGATAGTGTAAATGACCCACCTTTGGCTTTTGCAGATTCTGCGACCCTGAGCGAAGATTCAATCGTTCAGATCGACATTTTGGGAAATGACACGGACGTGGATGGTGACGAAATTGATGCTTCTTCCGTCTCGATAGAATCTGCGCCTTTGAATGGATCGATCACGGACATCAATACGCAGACCGGAGCTGTTACATACACTCCGGATTCCGATTTCTTTGGACTCGATAGCTTCACGTATCTCGTTCTGGACGTTTCTGGAGAAGCTTCCAACGCCGTGGTCGTTTCTCTTACTGTGACTGCGGCCAACGACGCGCCGCGCCTCGAAAACGGACCGATTGTTCGCGGTGCAAAGAATATTCCGTATCTGTATGAACCCATCTTCAACGACCCCGAGGGTGAGCTTGTGACAATTACTGTGGTAACCCTACCCGGTTGGTTGTCGTTCACGGATAACGGTGACGGATCTGCCACTCTTTCCGGAACACCGTCACCGAGTGAGGTTGGCGATCACAACGTTGTAATCACTGCCAGCGATCAATCGGGGGGCGTAGAAACCCTCAATTTTATCGTAAGTGTTGCTGAAAATGCACCTCCAACGGTCGTCCTGGACGAAGTGAATACAGATGAAGACGTCACAATGTTGATTGATGTTCTGGCCAACGATACTGACCCCGAGAATGACGCGTTGGACATCGCTTCGCTATCAATCGTATCTCCACCAGACTACGGAAATATCCTTGAGATAGATCAGCAGTCTGGCCAAATCGTTTATGACCCGTATTCCGATTTCAACGGAACAGACAGCTTCGAATACATAGTGAGTGACGTGAATGGAAGCGTTTCTGATCCTGCTACCGTAGTGGTTACGATCGCTCCCGTTAACGATGCCCCGTCTGCGACGGCTGACAACGCCTCCACGCCGGAAGATGGCTCGGTGGTCATCGACGTACTCGCAAACGACTGGGATCTGGACGGTGACCTACCGTTGGTGACGGCGGTCTCAGCCACGTCGAACGGAACAGTAAGTATAAATCCGGATGAGAGCTCTGTTACGTACTTCCCTGAACAAGACTTTTTTGGGACGGATTCATTTACGTATACCATCCGGGATCCCGATGGATTGACAGCGTCTGCGCTGGCAACCATCACCGTCGATCCGGTAAACGACTCACCGGTGATTGCCTCGGCCTCTGAGACCATTGTAGCGCCGGGAACTCTATACGAGTACTTGTTCAGCGCAGTAGACATTGACGGAGATGTTCTCTCGATATCTGCTCCGTCCCTACCGACTTGGATCGAATTGAATCCCGGAGAAAATGGAAAGGCCACGTTTTCGGGAACGCCAGAGGCGATCGATATAGGTCTTCACAATGTGTTGATCGAGGTTACTGACGGCGCGATCACCGTCCAGCAGCAATTTACGGTAAGTGTTTCCGAGATTACGGCTCCACTGACGCAGGCAGCCGTCGCGACTGGCCCTGCGTGGGGCGCTCTGAACATATCAGTCAATCCGCGTTTCACGTGGCAGGCCGTGGAAAATGCGACGAATTATCACCTGCAAGTTTCCAAGGCACAGGACAAGGAATTCGCATCTCCGGCAGCCGAAGATTCGACCATATTCCCTACCGCCGAAATGAGCTCGCAGAGTTCCGTCGTGTACTACGACCTATCTGGATTGGACGAGGGGGTGACTTACATCTGGCGCGTTCGCGCGCGAAACGCGGGTGGCCACAGTCCGTGGTCTGATGTAAGTCAGTTTACGACCCTTGGATTGTCTACCCCGACTGAAGTCGCTCCGGAAATTCCAGATGTCGCAGAACTGTACCAGAACTACCCCAATCCGTTCAATCCGTCGACCACGATAGCTTTTGACTTGCCGGCTACAACCGGAGTCACGCTGACCATTTACGATTTGATGGGGCGCGAAGTGGATGTCCTGGTTTCCGAGACACTTTCTGCGGGCCGTCGCGAAGTTCGATGGGATGCAGGAGATCTCGCCAGTGGACTCTATCTCTACCGCTTGAGTGCCGGGGCGTATGTCAAATCCAAGACGCTGTCGTTGATCAAATAATTCGTCTCAGGGCGTTGATCAAATAGCGCTTTCCAGGCCATCTGTGTTGTCGTCTCCGTGGCCGCGTTCTCGGCGATCTTCGAGGCCTTCCTCTATGCCGTAGCCGATAGGAGATCCTCGAAGTAAGCGATCGTGGACTTGAGTCCATCATCGAGTCCGATGGACGGCTCCCAATTCAGCTCAGTACGAGCGAGTGATATATCTGGCTGACGACGCACCGGATCATCGCTCGGAAGCTCCTTGTACACCAGTTTTGAGCTCGAACCTGTCAAATCGATCACTCTCTCGGCAAGTTCGAGTATTGTCCGATTGTCTGGATTACCGAGATTTATGGGTCCGGTAACTTGTTTCGAAGTGTTCATCAGAGCCAGGAATCCTTCAATAAGGTCATCAACGTAGCAAAATGACCGCGTCTGACTTCCCTCTCCATAAATAGTGAGCTCATTGCCTTTCAGTGCCTGGACAATAAAATTCGAGACAACACGTCCATCATTCGGATGCATTCGCGGACCGTACGTATTGAAGATGCGGGCAACCTTTATTTCGAGGTTGTGCTGTCGGCGGTAGTCAAAGAACAGCGTCTCGGCGCATCGCTTTCCTTCATCATAACAGGATCGCGTACCGATCGGATTTACGTGACCCCAGTATGACTCGGTCTGCGGATGCTCAGCCGGATCTCCATACACCTCGCTTGTCGAGGCCTGGAATATTTTGGCTTTCACTCGCTTAGCCAGGCCGAGCATATTGATGGCACCGTGCACACTCACTTTCGTCGTGGCAACCGGATCAAATTGATAGTGAACTGGCGAAGCAGGGCACGCCAGATTATAAATTTCGTCGACTTCTATATAGAGTGGAAAACAAACATCGTGACGCATCACCTCAAATAGAGGGTGATTCACGAGATGTGCAACGTTTTCTTTTCTCCCAGTAAAGAAATTATCGACACACAGTACATCGTGGCCTTCCGCTAGAAGGCGATCACAAAGATGAGAACCCAGGAAACCTGCTCCCCCTGTGACCAGGATTCGCCTTGAGGCGCTGCCGTTATTCATCTGGGAAAGGTGCGGATTGGATTTTGTTGAGGGATTAATGGCTTCGAAAGATCTGAAATTTCACCTCTAAAAACGTGCCAAAAAGGGCATTATAGGTCACTCGGAGTCTACTCTCTCGTGTTCTCTATACCATTCATACGTATTCTGGATTCCTGCCTTCAGACCCGTTTTCGCCTCCCATCCCATCGACTTCATTCTCGATACATCCATGAGTTTGCGCGGCGTTCCGTCCGGTTTACTAGTATCGAACGTGACGGCCGCCGACGATCCGACGGCGTCCTGAATTATCGTAGCCAACTCTTCGATCGTTAGATCGCTGCCCGTGCCCACGTTTAGTAATCCATTTGCTGAGTTTCTTTCGATTTCTTCTTCTGGCTTGGTCAGCACGAACAGACAAGCGTCCGCGAGATCGTCAATAAAAAGAAATTCCCGTCGGGGCTGACCGGTTCCCCACAACACCACGGATTCATTCCCATCGCCAGATTTTGACTCGTGAAACTTCCGAATCAACGCCGGCAGAACGTGGCTTGATTGAAGATCGAAATTATCCCCTGGTCCGTACAGATTAGTCGGCATCAGGGAAATGAAATCAGCATCGTGCTGTTTTCTGTATGCTTCGCAGAGCTTAATGCCGGCAATTTTGGCGATTGCGTACCACTCATTGGTCTCTTCGAGTGGCCCGGTTAGCAGGAATTCTTCCTTTAGTGGCTGTGGGGCTAGTTTCGGATAGACGCATGAACTCCCAAGAAAAATCAGTCGACTGACACGCGATTCGTATGAAGCTCGTATGACGTTAAGCTCAATGCTAAGATTGTCTTCCAAAAACGGAACCGGTGCCTGACTATTCGCGAGGATTCCACCAACTCGAGCCGCTGCCAATACCACAAATTCGGGTTTTTCAGAATGAAAGAACCGATCAACGGCGCCCTGATTCCTGAGGTCGAGTTTGTCGGATGAACGCGTCAAAAGATTCGTATAACCGTCTGCTTCGAGCTTCCGCACAATCGCAGAGCCTACAAGTCCGCTGTGACCGGCAACGTATATCCGTGAATCTTTGTTTTGGAGATGCATCAGTTAGAGCGTTTCAAAATGTATGCCCATAGAATACGTCATCTCCGTAATTCGTGCCCAAGAGAGCTCCTGAATGCGTGAAATGTTCGGTTTTCCGAGTAGCGCTCCTCTATTGGTCAAAATAGGTCCAAAGATCAATGAGAAGTGTTATGAGAACGCGTACTGCATTTTCAGTAATCGGTTTGATATTCGCTCTTAATGGAATTGCCGCGAGCGGACAGGTGGTCGTCTTTGCCGAAGACTTCGACTCGGTTACAACTCCCGATTTGCCGAGTGGATGGCAGATTCTGGGAGGTGGTTGGACAACCAGTAGTTCGTCTTCGTCGCCGGGATCGGGTGGGAATAATTTGGCTCATAGTGGTAGTTCAGCGGGCTCCGTCATCTCACCATCGATAGATCTATCCGGGTATGTATCTGGGCAGTTAACGTTTCTCGCCCGGAGGACGTCTTCTTATCCGCAAGATAGCCTGGCCATCCAAGCTTCAGTCGATGGCGGTGTATCGTATCCGATTTTGGTCGCTGCGCAAGGAGTGCCGTTGCCGGTTGCTGCCAGCACATACGAATCCATTGTGATCACGTTACCGGGATCTTTATCCAACCAGTCGTCTGTACTGCTTCGTTTCGACGCATTGGGTGGAACAACCGGCGGCTCGAATATTCGTCTGGATGATCTACTTCTCACTGCGGTGTTGGACACCGCTCAGACCACTCCACCTGATTCCGTCTCCACCATCGGCTTCAAGTTCCCGTCTTCATCCGCGCTCGAGAAGTCGACCGATATCGTCATTCCGATAGATCTTGTTGCTGCTGACTCCCTGCATAGCCTTCAATTCTCTGTATCCTGGTCATCCTCGATCATTTCTTTAACCGACGTCCAAGCCGGTGTGAGCATCGCGAACGCTCTAAACTGGCAGCTTGACTGGGCCGCCGCAGGAGACTCACTTCAGATTTTACTGGTAGCAAACAATGTTATCGGACTCATTCCTGGATCATATCCGGACTTTCTTTCACTTCATTTTGATACGGGCTCGCTTAGCTCGCCCGCGAGTGAGTTGGTACAGCTATTTATTTCGAGGGTAATCGCTGCGCGATCCACGCCATCCGGGGATGATGCCGCAATCGTCCTGAATCAACCCCAGCATGAACTCGACGTACAGGCGCCACAGGCCGTTTTCGAAATCTCCAAATTTGTTCTTGATTTCGGCATTGTGGAGATTGACTCGGTGTCGGTTCTAGATTTGACTATCTCGAATCCCTTGGGCACCACGGATTTAGTCGTTTCCAGTGTCTCATCCAGTAATCCACTTTTCGAGCCCATCGACTCGACCCTCACGGTCTCTCCGAATCAATCTTCGGTTCTGCGCGTGGCTTTCATGCCGACGAGCCTATCTTTCGGATATCAAACTGGATCGCTTACGATTGAACACAATGGCATTAGAAACAATGGCATTCAAGGCCCCACTGATATCATTTCGATATCAGGTATTGGAACGGGGGGTCGAGGGGATGCCGATTCCGATGGCGTCGTCGATATCGGCGACGTCATCGTAGGTATTGACGTGATACTTGGGCGTCTCGTATCGCCTCCTGGGGGTATCATTCCCATTGACTTACACCCGTTCCCCTTGGGAAATAGTGAGATTGATGTACGAGATCTAACCGTACTCATGCACGCGATCGTTCGGGGGTTCTGGCCCGATTCCATCGACGTGCCCTCCGTCTCACCGAACCAGCAGGCAGTACGAACTACGAGATTTGCTCACTCGGAAACCGACTTCTCAGCCCCCGTTTCCATTCTCTTTCACTCAGAATCTGACGAGACCTTAGAAGTTTACCTGTCGAACGTCATTCCTATCCGGGGATTTGAAATCCATTTTGAAGAGCTTGAGTGGGTGAATTTTGACCCTTTCTACTCGATCACATCGAAATCTCCTGCCCTCATTTCAACTCACTTTGACCACTGGAGCCGCTCGGCTCGTATTCTCCTGGCCTCGTCATCGGAGTCGTCGATTGTTCCAGGCGTTTGGCATCTGGGGGAAATCAGATTTGACGAGCGTCGCGACATCCCCAACGTGGCCTACGCTGCAGCCATCGACGAAGATCGTCGCAGGCTTGCGGTCGAAGCAGGGGTAGTTGCCGTGACTACCGAATCAAGTGAACAGAATCAGGATTCGAATCCGACTTTGGGCGCGCCGTTCCCGAATCCATACTCACTTGGAACTGGCAAGTTGATCACAATCCCAATCTCAGGACGTCGAAACAAAGATAATTTGAGATTAGAAGTTTATGACATATTGGGGAGAAGGCTTTACCGAAAGCCTCTGAGCCCGAATGTATCCATGATCCAGTTGGACCCTCGGGACGAAAACCTGAATCTTTCGCCCGGAGTCTATTTTGTGAGAATGGTAAACGGAGCCATCAGTTCGACTCGATCCATTACGGTAACTCACGGCGCCTTGTAGCTTCAGGAGAAATAGCCTCAAGCGAACGGAATCGCAAGGTAATCATTCCGACGATATGCCAAGAGCAGCAGCAATCTTCTCCAGCCAGCTTCTTTCTTCGACCTCAAGAATATTGTCTGATTCCGAGATTCGTTGAAGATCTTGGTATATGACGGGTACCTGATGTCGGGGTACAAGGCGACGAATCGTCTCGGTAGCGGCCTGTACATTGTCATCCGCGCTTCGAGTAATGAAAAGAGCCATTGCATCCCGAAGTGCCAGTTCTACCTCATCTACGCTTGCATCAGGAATCCACTGGCCGAGCTGCGCAAGCATAGTTTCGCGTTCTGCGAGACTTATCTTCGCGTCTGGGAGATAGGAGATCGAGAGATACAACACTGCGAGTGCCTGGAGAGATTCGCCTTGAATTCCTCCTTCGCCAAGTATGCTCCAATCCCCCGGCTGCCCTTCTAGTAACGTAATTCCCCAAGATTCTTTTACCTGTTGAATGAATGCCGCTTCAGCGTGAAGAAATTTCCGATCTGCGAGGCCGATTTGAGACAATTGCGTCAACGTAGTTCGTTTCTCGCTCTCCGAGAGTAAGACATCCAGCCTGGAAACCGCGTTACCAACCACGCCTTCCCACGAGAGACTGCTGCTCTCGAACTTCTGAAGAACCCGATCTATCAAAGCGGGAATCACATCATCTGCGTCTCCCGTCACTTTATTGCGAAGTAGATCTGTAACGATTTCCAATTCTCGATAGTGAAACTGGCCGTCCGCTCCCTTCGCCAATCCGACAAAAAGAATTGCAAGGTCTTCCAAATGGGCATTTTCTTCCATGGGCATCCGCAGATGGTAAGGATTTCGCTGACACGTACTTGAGCCGATACCGTGAACCGGAGCTTCAGTGTATCAAATTACCGGAACCAGCTGCGTCGGACAAGACGTATTGGTTGGTGAAAGAGAGACTCACCAGGTTACACCGAAACAGAACCGGAATGCCTTGCTGCCCACTCCGAGTTTTTATCCGAACAGGTAACGATCCATATACAGGAATAGAAGCGTACTCGCCGTTGACACCCAGATAAGAAAAATGACGACGAGACCAGCCAGCTTCCAGGACTCATTCGATGGTGTTGGCTTTGTGACGAGAGGTGCGAATGGAAGTTCGACGACCCGGGCACGTGCCAGGGTCAGCTGAACGTTTTCAGCCTGGCCGACGTCGCTCAGCGAGTGATCCGCGTAACGGTATCTAGACGACGATGCATCAAATTCAGCGCTGGGGAATTCGTCCCTGAAAGATGGTGCATCGAACTGAGGGCTGCGGGTTTCGTCTCCGAAAACGGGAGCCCCGAGTTTTGAACTACGGATACCGTCTCCGGGAAAAGGGGCCTCGAATTCTGAATTGCGGAATCCATCCCCTGAATAGTCTGGAAGTAACAAATCGAATGAATCTCCAGAATCACCCGGATCTGAACCGAGATAACGGAACGACATTTAGTGGCTTGGTCTGACGATCGAATTTCATAAGGCGCAACTACCACTTGTAAACGCTACAATTCGATTTTTTTGTGCTGTCCACGGGGTTATTAGACGATGCGAGGTGGTGTTCGGACACCCAACGACGCATTCCGCGACCAACAGGACCCCCAATAATCCTTTCGAAAATCAATCGCCCGGATACCTTTTCGCGATCTCTTCGATACTGTCGCCACCATACTTTTCCAGAAAGGCATTGGCTATCACAAAGGCCACGGTGGCTTCCGCGACGGTGGACGCTGCGGGTACGGACGTCACATCACTTCTTTCGTATCGAGTTGGGCTGGCTTCTCCAGTTGCGATATCTACCGACTGCAAAGGCTTAATCAATGTGGGTATCGGTTTCATATATCCGCGAACGACAATCGGCATCCCGTTAGAGATTCCACCTTCGATCCCACCCGCTCGATTTCCGCTCCTAAAATATCCCGATTCGTCTTTCATAATTGGATCATGTACCTGAGAACCCGGCAATGATGCAGCAGACACACCGTCGCCGATCTCCACCGCCTTTTGTCCCTGTATAGAAAGAATCGCTTGTCCTAACTGTCCGTCAAGACGACGATCCCAGTGTACATACGAGCCCAATCCCGGGGGTACGCCCGTTACAATCACTTCGTACACGCCTCCGAGAGAGTCGCCCTCTTTTTTCGTTTCCTTTATTCGTGTGACGCATTTCTCAGAAATTTCCAGATCTAGCATTCGGACTTCGCTCTTATCAGCAACCAAATTCAACGATTCGGCACCGCCCGAAAGCAATCGACTGACTGTGTCAGTTCGTCCTTCTGATTTTGAATAACCAACCGTCCCGATCTGGACAACATGGCTTCCGATTTCAATACCAAATTCCTTGAGAAACTTCCTGGCAATCGTACAGCAGGCAACTCGCATGGCAGTTTCACGCGCACTTGCCCGTTCGATGACAGGTCGAATATCGGTGAATCCGTATTTTTGAACACCCACCAAATCAGCATGCCCGGGCCTTGGAAGGGTCACAGGATCAACACCGTCTCCGTCGCCATCGACGGCCATTTGTCGGGGCCATTCCGATCGATCCTTGTGGTGAGCTGCATTTTCCAGACGAAGCGCGATGGGGCTTCCCATCGTCTTGGAGAGTCGGACTCCGGCGTGCAAATGAACCTGGTCTTGCTCGAATTTGGACCTGCCCCCTCTTCCAAATCCCAACCAACGACGCGCCAGTTGCGTATCAATATATTCTGCCGTCAGCTCAAGTCCTGCCGGAATCCCTTCAACGATACCAATCAGGGCGTCGCCGTGCGATTCTCCCGACGTCAGATAACGAATCATTGCTGTGGAACGTCGACTTCGAAGAACAGCGAAACTCCGTCTGATCGAGTGACCCGCAGCATGACAGATTCTGCATTCTGAAGGGCCATTTCCAGAATCTCTGCCGCCCCTTCAACATCGTGAACTGGTTTGTCGTCAATGGCTGTTAGGAGAACGTTTCTTGGGACTCCTGCCTTGTTGAATGGTCCGTCTTTCTCGACGAAGGCTACATATGTTCCATGTGGTACGCTAAATCGACCTCGAATACGTGCGTCAAGTTGCGCAAGACCGACGCCCCATTTCTCCAGGTTTTGGACGTCGACGCCAGGAGGAGTGAAATCTGGTTCGACTCGTACTTGATCGTTTCGCCGTGCTTCAAGACTGGCGAACCATGTTTGATATCGCGGATCATCGCGACCTACCAACTGGACCGGAAATTCCATAGTAACCTGATCTCTCCAGATTTCAACCAGGAACTCTTCCCCAGGTCTGTGAAGTGCTATGGCGCTTTGTAATTCGTTGGGCTCTGACACTTCTTGTCCGTCAATGGACAACAAAACATCTCCATCTCGTAGCCCTGCAACATCTCCGGCAAGACCGTCGACGACGTCATACAGATAAACTCCTCGTACGTTCGAGAGGCCCAGATCTCGAGCCGAACTTGCATCCAATGGCATAATGCTGACGCCCAGGTATCCACGATTGACTTCACCAAATTTGATGAGATCCGAGACGACGCGCTCCATTAAGTCCACCGGTACAGCAAACCCATAGCCCTCGTACGAACCAGTTTCCGTTGCTATTGCTGTCGAAATCCCAATTAATTCACCCCGGAGGTTAACGAGCGCACCGCCTGAGTTGCCGGGATTGATAGCCGCGTCTGTTTGAATAAAGCTCTCAATACCAAAATCATCATTGATTACTTCAACTTGCCGGCCTAAAGCACTCACGATACCTGCCGTAACCGTTGATGTCAGCCGGAACGGGTTACCGACTGCAATGACCCACTCTCCTACCTCCAATTCCCTGGAAATACCCAGATGAATCGACGGCAGAGGCTCAACACTTTCCAATTTCAAGACGGCGAGATCGGTATCTGTATCAGTCCCCACAACCGAGGCTTCAAATTCCCGTTTGTCTTGGAGCGTCACGAGGATCTGGTCCGCACCTTCGATCACATGGTTGTTCGTTACGACGTAACCCGACCCACTGATAATGACACCGCTCCCGACGCTTCGCGGGACGAATGTCGGCTGGTCTCGTTTTCCAAACGACCGAAATATTCCGGTTCGTTCGGATTGAACTTCAATAAAGACAACAGACGGTGTAACCTGCGCTGCGACGTACTTGAAGGCCTCGTTGAGAGACGATGCGTCAAATAGCACAGGCGGCGTATCTGACTCCGGAAGTTGAATAAATGCGGTCCGATCAGGATTTCCGAGTTCGACTCTTTCTACGATTGCAGGACGCGGAATGACCAGTTCCCCGGATCGCGTGACGAGCAGAGTGACAAGGATTCCCGCCAGAAGACCAACTACGAGCAGCCCAAATCGAACTATTATGAGCCGATTCATCCCTTTCTGATTAGTTTCGGTTGTCATTTCACGCCCGTTTCGTTCATTTATTACAGTATCGTGCTCGATGGGACATCCATTAAATCGCCCGAACTCATCGTAGAACGCTGCAAGGCTTCTACCTGATCCTGAGATAATCTGGCAAGTTCCTTTCTTTCCTTCCCTTCTGTAGAAATCAGCTCTCCGACCACGATGCCTATCTCGATGGAATTAAAGCCTACAATTTTCCACACATTCTGCCACATACTTTCACTGGAGGACCAGGCGACCGCGGATCGAGTCTGGAGTGTCGTTGGGCTTCCATCGAGCATTCTGGCCCAAATGTACACTGGCAACACAAAGCCATCGGACATGCCTGCAACTGCAGCAAATCCCCCCGTTTGGAATGGGAGTAGCTGAGTGTCAGCGTTGGTCGTTCCTTCAGGGAAGACCAAAACAGCCACACCATTCCGCATGCGTTCCCTGACGGATTCGACAAACGAAGCGGTGCTCATACGGCTTTCTCGGTCTACGTAGATCAAGCCTGTTGATTTTCCGATCCAGGAAAATACTGGCCACTTGGCCATTTCAATTTTTGCGGCGAACGCCACACAAAACTGAGAAGCGAGAACCCAGGAATCCAGGAGGCCAACGTGATTGGAGACGATTAGAACAGGTCTACCGGCTCCAATATTTCCTTTTGTTAATACCGTAACGCCGAGGATCCGGCAAAGTCGCCGCCCGCCGTTTTTCTGAAGGATTGCGATATGTCTGAGACGACCCGCTTCGGGAAGCCGCCTTCCAGATACTGTCATTCTCCCTGCATACCAGACGAGAACGACGCAAAACCGGGTAAGACGCCACATTCGCTTCATACGTACATTTATTGACGACGAACAAACTTGTCCTTTCCTCCGACAACCGTTCTCCGGACCTCTACGGATTCAATCGACTCCGGATTGATTTCAAAAAGATTGTGCGTCAACACGACAAGGTCGGCCAAATATCCCGCTCGTAGCATACCCGTTCTATCCTCTGAAAAACCTGCGTACGCGGCGCTTGATGTGTAGGCTTTGAGCGCGTCTTCAAGGCCAATTTTCTGCTCAGGTACCCAGCCATTCGGATTGGCGCCGTCGATCGTTCGTCTGGTCACGGCCGCAAAAATTCCCGCCAACGGATCCAACGGTGCAACCGTCCAGTCTGAACCGAAGGTTAAGTTGACTCCGGCGTCGAGTAGACTTCGAAAGGCGTACGACATTTTGATCCGTTCTGCACCAATGCGTTTCTCCGCCCACCTGCCGTCATCGATCGCATGATACGGTTGCATCGACGCGGTAATCTTAAGCTCACTAAAGCGTTCAATCGACGCGGACGTCAAATGCTGTGCGTGCTCTATTCGTAGTCGGCGGTCGCGTTCTCCGTTTATTGAATTGAGGCCTTCAAATACGGACAGAAGCCAATCGTTCGCACGGTCTCCGATGGCGTGAACGGCGAGTTGCTGCTCATTTGCATCAGCTGCAAGAATCTCGTTTCTGATTGTTGTTGTATCTGTAACCGGAAGGCCTGTCGTTTCTTTGGCATCCTCATACGGTTCGTAAAACCACGCAGTCGTCGAGCCGAGGGACCCATCGACGAATCCCTTTACCCCTCCCCACCAGAGCCAGTGGTCACCAGATCCATTCTCTTCCATATAGGAACGCAACCTCTCGGACGTAGACAGTGGTACGATCGAATAGATTCGCACGCCGAGATTCCCACGTGAATACGCCCTCTTAAACGATTCCAGATCAGCCCATCCCCCAAAACTTCCTACATCGTGAATTTGCGTGACTCCCTTGGAAAGCGCATGGGCGATGGCTCGCTGCAGCGACTCGTCATATTCCTCGTCTGAAGGTTCTGGAATCACCCCGTAGACCAAAGCCATCGCTTCGTCCTTCAGTACTCCGGTTGCGACTCCAGTGGACGGATCTCTCACAATCGTACCCCCATCCGGATCCGGAGTATCATTCGTAATGCCTGCCTTGGTTAGCGCGACCGAATTGGCTAGACCCATATGAAGATCAGAACGCGTTACAAAGACCGGATTGCTGGTTGAAACGACATTAATCCACTCCTTTGTCGGTAGCTCACCGCCCCACGCCTCATGATCCCAATCACCGCCCAAAACCCAGCGTTCTTTTGGAATGGTTTCGATAAAATTTGCAATCCGCTTGGTAAACTCCGCCTGACTCGACGACGATCGAAGGTCGACGCTAGCTAGTTGAAAGCCTCCTGTCAGAAAATGAGTATGATTGTCGATGAAACCCGAGACCACAAATTCTCCGTTTAGATCGATGACTTCGGTGGTTGAATCGGCACTCGCTCTTACGTTTTGAGTTGATCCAACTTCGGAGATGGTCTCTCCTTTAATAGCGATGGCCTCTGCCCAGGGGTTGTCAGCGTCTCCTGTCCAAATGGTCCCGTTCACTATAATCCGGTCGGAATTCTGTTGCATGCACGCACTTTGGGATGAAAAAAGAAGAATCATGCTCAAGATTCGAAACGAAGGAACCGACTTCAATTTTTTACGCTTCCCCAGTTTGTCTTCTATTGAGATTGACGGTGGCAAGACCACAATCTATAGATAGAGGCGAGGATTAAGGGGTGTGTTCGCGGGGTCTCCCGGAAGTCGATCCGGCATAAAGGCTCTCTGGTCGGCGACATGTTCCGATCTACTCGATTCTATGACCTGCATCTGCTCGTCCATGTAAATGATGGTCATCGCTTTTCTCATCAACTTCGATTCGTTCGGCTCAGCCCGATGATACGTCCACCCGTAGTGGAAACTCACATCTCCCAGTGTGAATCCCTTCGTGATGTACTCGAATCCGCGTTTTTCGAGTTCATTCTGAAGAAAAGCCTCACTTTCGTTGCTGATTACAAGATCTCTTCCACCTTCATAAAGATGACTGCCGCTACTGAATGACAGTGGGCCCATTTCAGATGGTGTATCCTGCAATGGAATCCAGGCCGTACATGTATTCTTAGAGCTTAATGACCACCTAAACTGAGCGATTCTGACGAGCGGCCGTAAAAAACCCTCTGG